>VGLX01000022.1 GCA_016866645.1 Candidatus Woesearchaeota archaeon
ATACTTCAGGTATTTTCATTTTTTGTAGCTTTTCAGCCTTTCAGCGAGGCATAGTATTCCGTATAAAGCGCTGTTGCATGTGTATAGCGCATCTGCGTAAATATGCTCGCCAAGCCCGTTCTTGATCAGGCCGTTGTCAAATCCTATCCTTTCTTCTAGCTCTTTTCTTATCGTAACCGCTTGAGCCTCATTGCCAAGCAGGTAATCCAGTATGGCAAAAGAAGCGCTATCCGAAGTGTGCAAGTGGTCAAACCCCATGCCTTGCTTAACTAGGCTGCCGTTGAATCCTATCTTTGTCATTATTTCATCTTTTACATCATTTGCTCTTCTTTCTTTACCAAGCAGCCAGTCGAGCACTGCAAACGATGTGTTATCAATAGTGTACCAGTTGCCATGAGTAACATTTTTGATTAAGCCGCCATTAAAATATCTTTGCAAATAATCTCTCCTCCTTCTCGCTATTGTCTTATCGCTTAGCAAATAATCAAGGAGAGCGTAGAAAGCGTTGCTGTATACCGGTGCGTCGAAGTCGTTTCCGATGCCTACTCTGACAAGAATACCGTTAAATCCTATCTTTTCTTCTATTGTGTCCCTTATTCTTCTTGCGTTTGTCTCGTTGCCTAGTAGGCAGTCTAGTATTGCGACTAGGGAGCTGTCGTAACTGTATACGTTGGGTGTTGTGTCATGCTTAGCAAGACCGCCTTCAAAGCCTATCTTGCTTTCTATCTCATGCCTTATTTTTTTTGCCGTTGCTTTATCGTTGAAGTATTCAGAATGTTCTTTTAACAATTTTTGTACTTCATCTTTCAAATCCGTTTCAGGTATGAATATTTCAGGTATTTTCATAATGCCTCTAACTCGAAGTTATCCAGATACCAATTTTTAAACACATCTAAGCCGTATTTGTCTAGGCGGTTCGCTTTTATTGCTATGAGGTAATTGTCTTTTTTTAGGCATTTCGTTTGCATCGAGCCTATCTGACTGATCTCTTTTTCTAAGCTTATCTTTTGGTTTAGCTTTTTCAAATCTGTTCCGTTCTTAAATTCTAAAAAATAAATTGATGTATAAACGTTAGATAGTGGTGGTATGTATGTCATTTCTCCGGCTTGAATAATATGCTCAGGTATCTTCTTTCCAAAATGCCATTCTAAAATTTTTTTGTTTTTTAATTTTTCAAAATCTGTTCTTAAAACATAGTCGCCAATTTCCTTGGGTATACAAGTCAAAGACAAGAGATCTTTCACCTGCTTGAGTTTAGAAGATTTCCCGTCCTTAAGGTCTTTTAGTTTTTTGTCTAGATTCTCACTGTCAGGTATGAATATTTCAGGTATTTTCATTTTTTAGGTTCTTTACAAAGCTCCCTTAAACGTTCCTCCCATTCTCCCGGGATATGAAGCACGTCTTTTAGCAGTGGATATTTTTTGTCCGCTTTGAATACGAGATGTTTCTGAGACTCGTCATAGATGCGTAGATGGGCCGTTCTGTCTTTGTACCGGGGGTAGTATTCTATTACTATTCCTGTCTCTTTGTCTTCAAAAGAGTAAACAGAAGCAATGCTATCAAGTTTGCCAAGCTTCTCTGCAACTTTTTGTGCTCGATTGTAAATTATCCTGGTATCTGACTCGTTATAACCGGAGGGGATCATGTTTTCAGACTTTTTTATTAGTTCACAAATCTTTTTCTCTAAATCCTTGTCTAGTATGAATATCTCTGGTATTCTCATTTTTTGTACACTATCTTCCCGTCTTTTATTACTGTGTCTACGAGGTTTACTCCGAAGTTGTCGATTAGCATTCCGTGCTCTTCGCAGTCATAGACTACTAGGTCTGCTTTTTTTCCGATTTCTATGCTTCCTATCTCGTGAGCCATCTTGAGGGCGTGTGCGGCGTTTATCGTTGAGGCGTTGATTATCTCCGCATAGCTCATCCTGTAAAGCCTTGCTGCTGTTTCCATGACTGTTTTCATAGACTGGGTGTTGCAGCTCCCAGGATTATAGTCCGTGGCTAATGCTACTGGCAAGCCTTGTTCTATCATGCCCCTTATCTTTGCAGGCAAGAACTTTTTCAATTTCTTATGTCCCGGTATTAACTCTGTTAGGTGATAAGTCACGCCTGGCAGGAGAACTCCTATGATTTTAGATTCTATCATTCCAGTTACATCTTTCTCGGTCGCATAGTCAAGATGATCCGCTGAAACTGCCTTGAGCTTAGCTGCCAGTCTCGCTCCGTAGTTATGGCCTGTCTGCTCTGCGTGGATTTTCAGGTCTAACCCTTCTTTCTTCGCGGCTTGTAGTATGTCTTTGCTTTCTTTGTAAGTGAACCCTAGCTTGTCGCAGAACACGTCGCAATACTCTGCTAACCTTTCACGTCTTATCTTTGGAATAATCCTTTTTACGAGGTCTACGTAACCTTCCCTGTCGTTTTTGTACTCTTGAGGGACAGTATGCGCTCCTAAGAAAGTAGGCATTATCGTCATCGGGTGATTGCTCTGCAACTCTTTTATAACGCGCAGGATTTTCAGCTCGTTCTCTTCATCTAGGCCGTATCCGCTTTTTATCTCAACAGTCGTCGTGCCATGGCGGAGCATCACGTCTAGGTCTTTCAAGCCTTTCTTAACAAGCTCATCTAAGCTTGCTTTTCTCGTCTGCTCTACAGTGTATAATATCCCTCCTGTCTTGTGCTGGCCGGCATATGAGCTTCCTGCGGTTTTCGCCTCGTATTCGAAACTCCTTGATCCAGCGAACACTAAGTGGGTGTGGCAGTCAACAAATCCTGGCAGAACTATCTTGTTCGTCGCGTCTATCACTTCTTCCGCTTCCCATTTGAAGAAACCTACGTCGACTATCCTTCCGTTTTTTATCGCTACGTCTGACTTCTTAAGAATGCCTAGGTCTTGCAAATATTTTCCAGTTTTAGGCCTGTAACTGGCTCTGTCAGCTGTGATTATTTCATTAGCGTTCCTTATCAGAAGGTCAGCTTTCATGATTCTTAACAGGTCAGCCCCGGTATCTTCACGTTTTTCTTCTTCGCTGTGTCTATCGCTATTTCGTATCCTGCGTCGGCATGCCTAGCTACTCCCATTCCTGGATCGCTTTCTAAAACGCTTAGAAGCCTTTTCTCTTTGTTCTTCGTCCCGTCCGCTACTACTACCATTCCTGCGTGCTGCGAGTATCCTATGCCTACTCCTCCTCCGTGGTGCACGCTTACCCAGGATGCGCCTGATGCCACGTTCAGCATGGCGTTCAGGAATACCCAGTCTGATATCGCGTCGCTTCCGTCTAGCATCCCTTCTGTTTCTCTGTTGGGGCTTGCTACTGATCCGCAGTCCAGGTGGTCTCGTCCTATGACTATCGGCGCTTTGGCTTTTCCTGATTTTACCAGTTGGTTTATCGCTACTCCGAATTTGGCCCTGTCTCCGTAGCCGAGCCAGCATATCCTCGTCGGTAGCCCGATTATAGGTATTTTTTCTCTCGCTAGCTTGACCCATCTTTGCAGGGCTTTGTCTTCTGGGAACATTTTTAGGAGTTCTTCGTCTATCGCGTAGATGTCTTCTGGCCTTCCGCTTATGGCCGCCCATCTGAACGGCCCTTTGCCCTCGCAGAATAATGGCCGGATGTATTTCGGAACGAATCCTGGATACAAGAATTCTCCTTGCTCGTTTCGTATTTTCAGTCCTCCGATTTCTGCTTGTGCTCTTAGGTTGTTTCCGTAGTCGAAAGCTACTGCCCCTAGATTTTGCATTTTGAGGATGGCTTCTGCGTGCTTCACGACAGCTTCTAAAGATCTTTTCCTGTACTCTTGAGGGTTCTGTATCCTCAGTTTTTCTAACTCTTCTAGGTTTCCTACTGGTATGTAGTCGAGCAAGTCGTGCGATGATGTCTGGTCTGTTACTACGTCAGGCAGTACTCCCATTTTGAGAAGTTGCGGATGAGTCACTGCTGCATTGCCGACTAGGCCGATTGATAAAGGCATTTTTTCTTTGACAGCTTCTTTTGCCCATTTCACTGCTTCTTCTAGGCTTCTGGTCATCTTGTCGCAGTATCCTTCTTTGACTTTCTGTGCTATTCTTTCTGGCCTGGCTTCTACGTTGATTACTACTGCTTCGTTCATCTTTGCTGCTAATGGCTGCGCTCCGGACATAGCGCCCATGCCTGCTGTAAGGACTAGTTTTCCTTTCAATGAGTCTGTTTTGAAGTCTTGCTTCGCTACTGACGCTAGCGTTTCGTAAGTGCCTTGTATTATGCCTTGTGTCCCGATATATATCCATGATCCGGCGGTCATCTGCCCGTACATGGTAAGCCCTTGCTTGTCATACTTGTCGAACTGTTCTTGTGTCGCCCATTTCGGGACGAGGTTTGAGTTAGCGATTAACACTCTTGGCGCGTCTTTTGAGGTTTTTTTGATATACACTGGTTTTCCGGATTGTACGCATAAGGTCTCGTCTTTTTCCAACTGTGTTAACGCATATACTATCTTGTTGAACTCTTTCCAGTTTCTTGCTGCCCTGCCTTGCCCACCGTAGACTATTAGCTCGTCTGGCTTGTTGGCTACTTGTGGGTGTAAGTTGTTCAGCAGCATCCTTAGCGCTGCTTCTGCGTCCCAGCTTTTGCAGTGCAGCTTTTTTCCGCTGTACCTTTTTGTCAGCTCGAGGATGTCTGCTTTTTCTTCCATAAACATTGGCCTGTTGTAATTTTTTTCTTCGCTCATTTTAACGCTCCTACGGGAAAGGTATGTCCTTTGATGAATCCCGCCTTAACGGTTTTTTGGTGATGACTGGTGCTCCGGTGTTATCGTCGTAATAGTAGCCTGTCCGGTATTCTAGCCTGCGGTGCTCTTTTTTTATCAGGATTAGTCCGCTGTACCCTTGTTCAAACAACAATTCAGCAGTATTCTTGTTGTAGGTGTTTATCGAGCCCAGGTATTGTTCGTTGTCGTAGAAAAACCAAACCTTCCATCTGTGCTCTATTTCTTTGCCTTTATTCTCTTTTTCTGTAACCCTTAAGTTGGGATATAGCTCTAAGAGGTAGTCAATCAATCTTGGAAAGTTCTTTCTTGCTTGGTTGAGGATTATATTTTTTTCTTCAACTAAGTATGGACCTTTGGGCTTTTTCAGTAACTGCTTGGTTTTTGTTTCTAAATCCTTGCTCAGAATGAATGTCTTGGGCAGTTTCATCTTAGCTTACCTACAGTTTTTTCAACCTCTTCTAGGATCGTTTTTTCATGTACTAAGTTGTAGACTTTTTCTATGTCCTGGTAGAGTGTTCTGTCTTTTTTTAACGGCTTGACGTTTTCTCTTATGACTTGATAAGCTTTTGATGTCCCTCTGCCCGGCGGGTCTTCGTGGAATTCTAACGCTTGGGACGCGCAGAGAAGCTCTATCGCTATTACGTATTCTAGGTTTTTTATCACTTCTTTGGCTTTCGACGATGAGGTCATGGCCATGCTTACGAAGTCTTCCTGGTTGGCTGAGACTGGCAGTGAGGTGTTAGACGCCGGGTAGGATAGTATCTTGTTTATCGATAGCAAAGCTGCGGATAGGTATTGCGTTATCATAAGCCCTGAGTTAAGCCCGTTGTTCTCTGTGAGGAACGCGGGTAGGCTGCTGTAGTCTTTGTTCAGCAGGCGTTCTGTCCTTCGTTCTGAGACTGAGCCTATTATTGTTAGTGTTGATGCGAGGTTGTCCATCGCTGTCGCTATGTATTGGCCGTGGAAGTTTCCGCCGGATATGCATTCGTCCTCAAACACTAAGGGGTTGTCTGTCACTGAGTTCATCTCGGTTTCTAATACGCTCTTGATGTGTTCTAGCTCTTCTTTTACTGGCCCGTGTATTTGCGGTGTGCATCTTATGCTGTAAGGGTCTTGCACTTTTTTGCTCTGCTTGTGCTGGTCGATTTTTTTCTTGATATGTGGCGGGATGATGTTTTGCTTTGCTTCGCAGGTGTAGTATTTCGGTGATAATATCCTGCTTCCTTCGATAAGCCTTCTCATGTTTTCTGCTGTCTGTTTCTGTCCTGGATGTGGTTTCAGCGCATGTATTCTCGTGTCGAAGTTTTTTGGGCTGCCTTTCAAGGCTTCTAGTGTCATCGCTGCTGCTATGTCTGCGGTTTTTGAGAGATTATTCGCGTAGTATAAGTTCAATGCTGCGATGGAGGTTATAGCATGTGTTCCGTTTATCAGTGCTAGTCCTTCTTTCGCTTCTAGGCTTACTGGTTTTATGCATGCTTTTTTCATCGCCGTTTTGCCGGATAACATCTTGTTGTTGTAGTAGGCTTTGCCTTCGCCTATGAGGACTAGCGCTAAGTGTGCTAATGGTATCAGGTCGCCGCTTGCTCCTAATGATCCTTTTTCTGGGATTACTGGCAGGACTTCTTTGTTGTACATCTGGATTAGGGTGTCTAGGGTTGATGGCCTTATTCCTGAGTAGCCTTTGGCTAACGAGTTGATAAGTAAGAACATCGTGCCTTTGGTCTCTTCTTTGCTTAATGGCTGTCCTACGCCGCAGGCATGGCTTTTTATCAGGTTTGTCTGTAGCTGTTTTATGTCTTCTCTTCTTATTATCTTGTCGCACAGGGCTCCGAATCCTGTGTTTACTCCGTATACTGGGGCGTTTCTTTCTATTATCTTTTCTATCCTTTTGGCGGATTCTGCGACTGCCTTTTCCTGGTCTTTTGACAGGCGTATAGTCTTATTAGTCTTAATATAAGATACAAAATCTTCTATAGTCGCGTAAATATTCATAACCCCCATCGTCACTTTTGGGGATTGGATGCTGATTTAAAAACCTTCCTTATATCGAAATATATTATAACCACCATCAAGTAGTTAAAAAAGAAAGGTTTAAATAAGTCCAGAAACTTCCAAAATCCGAAGAAAACCATAAAAACTAGGCAGGAATAGGATGAAAAACCTAAGAATAACAGGCATAACACAGGAAAAAAACCTGATAGTATACGTTCCGGATATACGAGGCATTGGAATATTTAACTATGACGCAGAATACTATGGAAAACGAGCACCCGTCAAAGTACTTTGCCCTTCTGTAAAATATAAATTCGCACTTATTAGAAACGGACCTAATGATGTGGTTTGTGCAAATAACACTCTCAGATTGGATGAGGTTATCGTCTCTCAAGGGCTTGCAGAAGAATTAGGACTAGAACTAGGGTACGGGCTTAGGCTTAAAACAAGAATATGGAAAACCCCCCGGCTAAATACTTTAGAGTGGTATGAGAAAAACCCTAAGAAATTCATCAAATACTTTAAACAACAAAAAGAGCTCGAGAAGAAAAAACTACTGAGAGAACTCCTAGAACACGACACCATAAACGAAGAAGTGGTCTCATACTTGGACAAGCACGAGTCAAAACTGATAAAAGAGGTAGGTCTAGAATGAAAAACCTAAGGATAACAAACATAATCCCTAAACAGAAGGTCTACTTATCATCACTATGGATACTAGTGAACCCTTACGCGCTTTTTGCAACTTGGATTTCAGAATCAAACACCCCCTTTTATGCTGAATACTCTAAAAAAAGAGTTCCTATTAAAGCCCAACAACTGTATTATATGGAATATCTTAAAAAAAATGAAGTTATAATACCTGAAACCCTAGCAAAAGAGCTGGATGCAAAGATAGGGGATAAAATCAGCATAAAGGTAACACTTTCTGGAAAACTAGGCATTGATTATTTATCATTATACGAGAAAAAGCCTAAAAAGTTCATCAAATACTTCACTGAACAACCTGACAGTAACAAGAAAAAGATACTGCAAGAACTTTTAGACTTTGACAAAACAAATGAGCAGGTTATCAGCTGGCTGAACAAGAACTATCCAGACCTCATAAGAGAAGTGGGGCTCGGCTCTTAAAAAAAATGGCAACACTCGTTTACAAGGGAAAGATCAACGGAAATGGAAGTCGTATACAAGGAAAAATGCTTCCACGGCGCACTAGATAGAATGGAAGGAACATTCCAACAAAACATAATGGAAGTTGTCGCAAAGAACGGAAAGAAATTCAGGTTCAGGAACTATAGCACTCCTACATTTATCACGGCCCTTTTAGAAGAGGGCAAGGAATACTCGCAGGAATTTCTTAATGAAATTGTCATAAAAGAAGAAGGGAAAAAGACTTTGTCCTATAACGCTAGGAATATAGACTATAAAACTGTGAAAGGGATGCGTATAAAAATCATTTTTGATAAAGCCAATGCTTTATATAACGGAATAAGATGTGAGATAATGAACGAACTGAAAGAGCAGCATCCTAAAAAAGAACAGAAACCTGAGCCTAAGAAACTGGAAAAACTCGTTTTGTCCAAAGAGGAAGAGGATAAAATACTTGAGGAAGCAACCGGCCTTTTTGACACAGGAGCAGTAGTCACATGCCTTTACAAAGGTGATGCTGAAGAGTTCATAAAGACATTCTCAAAGATAGATAAGCTCAAGAAGAAAGAATTGCTTAGTATAATATTTAATTGCGGCTATGAAAACAAGGAAGTCATAGAATGGCTTAACAAGAATGAGCAAGACCTTTTAAGAGAGGTGGGACTAGAATGAAACAGCTGACAGTTACTGGTATTACGCCTGAAAAAAAGCCATTACTCTATCTCTCTCCTATACACAAGGAAAACCCGCTGATACCGTTCATAGACTACGCCCTTTATAATTACGTGGTCGAATGCTCTGGGAAAAAAACAATCGCAAAAGTGATATGGTCAGACGAGATATACGATACGATCGTCGTCTCCCAAGGAGTTGCAGAAAAACTCAAACTTAAAGCGTACGACAAAGTAAGCTTAAAGCTCACGCTACTAAGGAAGCCGGACGATGATTATTTGACCCTATACGAGAAAAATCCTAAGAGATTCATAAAATATTTCAAAGAACAGTCCTGCGCTAATAAGAAAAAGATTTTGAAAGAGCTTCTCGAATACGATGTTGTAAACGAGAAAGTAGTCTCTTACCTTGACAAGCATGAATCAAAACTCGTAAGGGAGGTAGGGTTAGAATGAGTGACATGCTGTCATATTCGGTAGAACTGGCTGCGGAATACTCGAAACAGTGGGAATACTTGGAGAATAGGCTGCCTGGCCTGTACCGCAGCTTGCTTAAGCAGCAGCTGGAAACACTGGGGGTTAAAGGATCTCCTTCTTATTGTATCTTGGATTCCGTGTATTCTACGAAGCATGACCCTCGTGAGATACTCGCTGCCCTGATAGTTAGCGGCTATAAGTATCATAGTAAGAGGTATTACAAGAAGGAAGACACGCACCTTGATGATTCTCATCTTTCAGAAGCCATCCATATGCTTGATGATGAGAAGGACACTCCTAGTAAGTATGTTAGTATTTTCAAAAAGCTTAAGGAGAAGATGGGCTACAAGACTGTTGATGTTTTTTGTACCCAGGACTGGCAGGTAGAGGAGTTGTACAAATTGTCAAGGGTTGACGGTGACGTCTGCAAGATCATAGACGCTCTGGCAGAGGTAGGCTATAAGCTTAGTAACACTCATGGTGGTAGGCGGCTCACTTGGGAAGCAGACCTAGTGTCTAAGCTTGCAAAATCTGATGTTGACGGTTTCTTGAATGTTTTCCGCAAGCTTAAGGAAAATCTCGGGTACAAATCAGTAGGGAGCAACTCGGTCGGGCAGATTAACGACCTGCTTGCAATCTCGCAAATTTTAGGTTATTCTGGGGCTATAGACTATTTGGCAGCGACGGGATATAAGCTAAAAAATACTGACCTGATGAGGAAAGATATAACCCCTGATGTTATAAGGGAGATAAATTATGCTTCTGACAGGCTGTTGAAAGACGCTTTGGAAGACTTCGTCCCTTGCTTGTACAATGGCCATCCTGTAAGATTCATCGAATATTTTGTCAACTTAAGCATAGAAGATAGGAAAACGGCTATAAGATCTATTTTCAACTGTGGCAAAGTATCCAATGACCATGGAGTCATCGAATGGCTTGACAAAGAATATCCCG
>VGLX01000023.1 GCA_016866645.1 Candidatus Woesearchaeota archaeon
TCAGGTTTTGCAGAACGTTACTGATAGGCTGGTGAAGTCGTTCGAAGGATTTTTTGGAAGAATAAAGCATGGTGAGAAAGCTGGCTTTCCAAGGTTCAAATCAAGAGAGAGGTATGATAGTTTTACTTATCCCCAGTCTGGTTTTAAACTTGAGAAGGGTAAGCTTGGATTATCAAAAATTGGTTTAGTGAATGTTAAACTGCATAGGAAGATTGAGGGTAAGATTAAGACTTTGACTGTTAATGAGGATTCTACTGGGAAGTGGTTTGCTTGTTTTTCTGTTGTGAAAGGAATCGGCGTTAAGCAGAAATGTCTTGGTAAGCCTGTTGGCATTGATGTCGGTCTTGACAGTTTTTATGCTGACAGCGAGGGGAATAAGGTTGAGAATCCTCGATGGTTGAGGAAGTCTGAAGAAAGGTTAAAGTTTTTACAGACAGAGGCAACATTCTAAAAAGATTAAAGGCAGTAAGAATAGGGGAAATCTAGGTTGATGATTGCGAAGTTACATGAGAAGATTGTTAATCAACGAAATGACTTCTTACATAAAGAGTCTAGAAAGCTAGTGAACAATTATTCTTTGATTGCTGTCGAAAAGCTTTTTATCAAGAGTATGGTTAAGAATCGTTACTTGGCCAAGTCTGTTAGTGATGCTGGTTGGCGGAGGTTTCTGCAGTTTTTGTCTTACAAAGCGGAAGAGGCTGGTGGACGAATCGTAGAAGTCGATGCTAGAGGAACGTCACAGTATTGCATCTGTGGAAATCGAGTTGAGAAAACGTTAGCAGTAAGAGATCATAAATGCAAAAAATGTGGTGTCGTATTAGACCGTGATGTCATGTCAGCCATGATTATCAAAGCATCAGCTTTGGAAAATACCGTAGGGACCGCGGGAATCAACGCTTGCGGAGATGCTCCGTTGGGAACGTCTGTGAAGCAAGAATGGACTGGCAACGCCCAAAACTTGGGATAGCCAGATGCCCCATCCGCTCAGCGGCGGGGAGGTTCACTTCTTATTCAAGCTTGAATTAGAGAAATACTTTTCTAAGACTTCATAAGCGTTTTTCAGCCTAGACTCGGAAACTTTAGAGGCCATAGCGACTTGCCTTTTGGGTATTACGATCCCTTTTTTGTCACAAAGCCATGATATGCTTGCCCCTACGACGCATCCGGGCTTTCTAGATCCAGGCCATTCTTTGAATAAATCTTTTAGAAGCGTTTTAACATCAGAGCATATGCTGCTGCTTAGTTCTAGCTTTTTGCAAGACTCTTCAGCTATGCTATAATGATATGCTAAGAAGTGTTCAGAAAAGTTCTCGTTATTACCTTCAGTCTTGTGGATGCTTCCACGCATCAAAATACCAACCCCTTTTTTTAAACTAATCTAGCTTATCTAACACAATTTTACTGATTACTAAACCCCCTAAAATCTGATGTATGTAATATCTTGCAGAACACTCTGTTCCGCGCCACAAAAACTTATACTAGATTATAGTAATATAAACTATTTAAAGATTACTATTGGGATTTTATCCGGTTTAAGCCTTTAAGATTGCGAACGTTTTTAAACTTGCGAACAATCCCCCTTGTCGAATGAGAATCACCAAAAAAAAGATTATTTCTTCACTAGTGAGCATAGTCACGACGCTAAGCCTAAGCTACGGCGTCGCTAATGCAGACCTCGTACTTAAAAAAGATGGCTCAAAAGTTTATAATTACTACTTAGATAAGGAGGATAAGGATAGCGTGACTGTTAAGAACGGAAAAGGTGAAGAGCTCCGCATCCCGAGAAGCGAGATAAAAGATTACGTAACCACAAAACAGGATATAGATGAAGAAACCGCCTTGCTGATACAGGAATTAAAGTCTTTTGAAGACTGGGGAGAAACAAAGTTAGGCGTCCCAAAGTCGGACAACTACCTAGCTTATGATAAGAACTTCGAAACATTGCATATATTATTATACTGCAAAGAGATGGAACTGCCGAAGACCTACTTTGAGCTGAACTACGAGCAACTCGAATCTGAAGAGAAAGCAGAGGCCAGGAAAGCAGAGCTAGAATCTCAAGGATATGAGGTGTATTACAGGACTGCCGAGTCAGTAGCGAACGATTCGACGATATCTCAAGACCTGCTAGATGCAGACCTGTTCAGGGAAATTTTTGTAATATTCCATGAGAACTCGCATGACCTGACAGACTTACCCATAGACATAGATGAGGCAGCAGCTAGTATCGCCGGTTACTACGGCGCATTAGAGTATTTCAAAGAGAAGTTCGGTGAAAATTCTCAAGAGTACAAAGAAGCCGCGAAGCGCGTAGACCAATGGTACAAGAATGATGAACTGGTGATTAAGTGTTATGAGAAGATAGAGCAGGTTTATAATTCCAGCCTCTCGAAAGAGGAGAAGATAGAGCAGCGAGACCAACTGTTAGAAGACCTTAGAAGACAACAGTGTTTCCTTTTTCAAACATTAATACCAGGGACTAACACCCCCGGGCTAGTGTCTGACGTTACATACTCAAGATACGGGCCTTTAGCCAAGAAAGTCTATGAAAAAGCAGGGTCTGTCAAGGAAGCGGTTAAAGTGTTCAAAAACTTATCGTACATGCTGAAGTATCAGAAACATATGTATGATGAAGATTACATAAGAAGTTATTGTAAAAAGTACCTAGAGGACTACTTGAATTCTTAAAAACCAAACCCTTATAAAATCTTAGATAACCGCTTACATCGATGAAAAACATAAAAAAATTAGTGTCTGCTGTAAGCCTAGCAACCGCACTAACCCTAGGTTATGGCACGGCAAACGCTGACATGTTCCTGCTGAAGGACGGTTCTAGGATATATAACTACAGCGTGATAGATGAAGATTCCAACCAGATTGTGGCCCAGAACAAGAAAGGCAAAAAGATAGTCATCAAAAAGTCTGACCTGAGAGACTACATCTTTATCAAAGAGGGCTTGAACTCGAAAAAGGATATTGATGAAGAGACAGCCAACAAGCTGGAAGAGATAAAACTTATAGAACATTGGGGCAAAGAGAGGCTGGGCCTGCCAGTATCTGATAATTTCATAGTATACGACACGAACTTCGAAACCAATCATGTGATATACTACACCCTGAAGCTGAGGCTGCCTAAACACTACTTCAACATGCATGGAGCGTCTTTCAACACCGAGAAAGAGGCCTTAAAAAGGAAAAAAGAACTGGAAGACCAAGGATTCGACGTGTTCTACCGGGTGATGGAAGCAAGCTCTAACTCCCCAGTAATCTCAAAAGCGACATTAGAAAGCAAACTTCAAAGGAGAATAGAAACAGTACTGCACGAGAACATGCATGATTATATAGAAGAAGCCATGAATGAAGAGTTCTTCCCGATCGATTTTAATGAAGCGTTCGCATGCATCGTAGGCGACTACGGGTCGCTGGAGTACATGGCAGAAAAATACGGCAAAGAATCAGACGAGTACAAGAATACATCTGAAACCTTAAGCAAAAACCTCAAGCATGCCGGGCTGATCATAGAATACTACAACAAACTAAGTGCAGTGTTGAGCTCAGACATTAGTGACGAAGCCAAGCTGGCAGAGAAAGAAAAGCTGATGGACGAGCTTGCAGAAAAACGATCAGGACTCTTAGGAAAAAAGGCAGAAAAACTGAACAACCCCGGGCTTACAGCGCACATGACATACTCGAGATACGTACCGTTAGTACAACAGGCCTATGAGAAAGCGGGATCAGTAAAAGAACTTCTGAAAGTCACTAAAGATATGGCATCCGTCTTGAGGGCCAAGCCTTGGGCTGGAGAGAAAGACTTAGAGGGCCAGATTTTGAACTACCTAGAAAACTATCTTAGCTCTTAGAAAAGCTTTTAAAAAACTGTTACTTCTAAACAAGTTATGACATTAACTCTCGGCATTGATGAAGCCGGCCGTGGTCCCTGTGTAGCGAGCATGTTCATAGTCGGGACTATGTTCGAAGAAAACCAACTGAACATATTAGCCAAATTAGGCGTCAAGGACTCCAAGATGTTGACCCATGAAAGGAGGATAAAACTTGATAAAAAGATAAGGGAAATAGCCAAGGGAATAAAAATAATAAAAGTTGAGCCTAAAGAAATCGATGATGCTGTAGAAGGAAAAGATGGTCTAAACCTCAACTGGCTTGAGGCCGTAAAGCAAGCCGAAATAATAAACGAGCTAAAACCGGACCGGGTGATTATAGACTGCCCAAGCCCAAACATAAAAGCGTACACTAGTTTCCTTAAACAGCGTATAAAACCTGATTTGCTAGGAAAAACTGAGTTCATAGTCGAGCATAAAGCAGACCAGAATTTTTTGGAATGCAGCAGCGCTTCAATTGTTGCAAAGGTCATGCGCAACCAAGAAGTGAGCGATTTAGAAAAAAAGTACGGAATCACTATCGGATCAGGCTACCCTTCAGACCCTATGACCCAAAAGTTCTTGAAAGAGCAGTACAACAATTATCCTCGCCTTTTCAGAAAATCCTGGCTTCCCTCTAAAAAGCAGGCTAAGGAACAAAAACAAAAAAGCTTGGCAGACTTCTAGGCCACTTTCATTATCTTCAGCAGGTTCATCGTGTCTGACACGTGCTTGGCTTCGTCGCAGACTTCAGATAACGTATGCCCTATCCAGCCGATTATCTGTATCGTCACAGGGTTAAGCTTCTTGTCAAATAGCATCCTGTCGAACATTTCCCGCTGGTAAATGTCTGATTTTTCTTCTAGGTCTTTTAGCTGCTCGTTTAAGCTTTGGAACTCTTCCGTATTATCGAATAATGCTTGCAGTGTTGGCTTCAAAAGCTCGGCGGATTTCGCAGCGTTGTCCCCTAGGCGGATTAGGATTTCTGTTAGATAAGATGGTACTTTCTTGTTTTTCAGGTAATGCAGCATGTTACCCACGTTTTTTATAGCGTCTGCCACGTTGTCTATCCTTCCGGACAGGTCATAAAGCCTTGACCTCATGACTGGCAGGAAAGCACCTTCATACAACAGGGCAGCTGTGCTTCTTCTAGCGTTATCAGCATCTTTTTCTAGAGCGTTTAGCTCTTCTGCTTTTTTAACTGCTAGTTTGAAGTCTTGTTTCTTGAATGTAGCATTGACTCCTTCTTTCAGCGGGATCGCCATCTTTTGCACTATCTCAACATGCTTCAAGAACCATTCTACAGTCTCTTTTTCCTTATCCCTTCCCAGAAGGGGCAATATTTTTAATGCCATTTTTCTTATTACCTCCAATACTCTGTTTTATTTAAATGTTTTCATAATAATACGGACATAGCTTTATAAATGACCACCCCGAACAGCCCGCCTAACAAGGGCGTGGTTACCCAGCTTCTGACTATTCGGAACATTTCGCTTTTGTCGATGCTCGCCACACCTTTTACTACACCTACCCCGGCTACACCTCCCACTATAGCCGTGCTCGTTGATACAGGTATAGCCAAATAAGTGAATAATATCACTGTAACTGCTGTCCCCATCTGCGCGGCGAAAGCCATTCTCGTATCAAGCTCTGTTATCCCGCTGCCGACGGTTTTCATGACTTTACTGCCGAAAGTCACCGAGCCTATGCCGATAAACAACCCGCCGAATAACCCGGCCAGCGCAGGAGTTAACACTCCTGTTCCGACCGCTATCCCCATAGCGTTGCCGATGTTATTGGCTCCTAAGCCGTATGCCAGGAATAATCCGCTGAAAATCGCCAAAAGGTACAGCCTTTTTTGTATGAACTCAAGCTTAAGCTTGTTAAAAAATAAACCCACAAGATGGTAGGCTAAATAACTTGTTATAGCTGAACCTATAGGGGCAAAAACCCATGATACAAATATTTTTGAAATATTCCCCCAGTTCACAGCAATGCTCGTGATGAACGCTACACCTGCTAACGATCCTATCACCACGTTAGTGGTTGATATAGGCAAACCTTTTATTGTGAAAAGTGTTATGAGAATCGATGCCCCTAACAACGCAGCGATTATTCCCAAGCTGGACATGGAGCCGCTGTCTATTATGTTCTTACCTACAGTGTTCATTGTTTTAGATCCTTGTAGTGCAGCGCCGATAACTGCGAATATTCCCACGAGTATAAGTGCTTTTTTATAGTTTAATATGCCTGCGCCTACGCTGGTGCCTAAGCAGTTAGCCGCATCGTTTGCTCCGATGTTCCATCCTATGTAAAGGCTTACAAGAATAAGCACCCAGGTTGCTAAGTCCATATTATTCCGTTTAACACAACCAAAATATTTAAAGTTAACTAAATCATGATATAATCTTGAAAAAAAATCAAGGGGCGGTGATGATCATCAAAAAAGAAGAGCTTGAGAAGGCTGTAGACGCTTTCGTGAAAGAACTGAAAGTCATGCTTAGGGCTTTCGAAAAAGAAGAAGAAGCAGAAGCGGTAGAGCAGATATATACGGAAAAGAAAGACATAATGCTGCAGGACACTAAGGAGTACTTAGAAGAAGCTGAAGGCATAGAAGTGCTGTAAAGAACAAATTATATAAATATCACGAGCCTAACCAGTCTTATAAAAAAAGAGGAGGAAATGCGAATTGACAGTAATTAAGAAGCTCACATTAAAGGGTTTCAAATCTTTTGCGAAACACACAGAAATACCATTCGGGACAGGTTTCAACTGCTGCCTCGGCGCGAACGGGTCGGGAAAATGCGTAAGAGGTGACACTTTAGTTCAACTAGCAGATGGTTCGCTAAAGCAGATAAGGGACATCGTAGAAAAAGGTTTGAATAGCAATGTTATCCAAAAGCTTGACGATGGATTCGTGGCATACGGAAGCGATACTGCGATAATTTGCCTTGATACGACCACATTAAAAACAGTTTCTAAGCCGGTTCTCGCATTTGTGAAAAGAAAAGCCCCTGAACAGTTAGTCAAGATAAAGACAAGGAGCGGTAGACAGATAGTAACTACAGAATACCACCCGTTATTTATACTAGACAATGAAGAAATCAAATCCGTAAATGCAGAACACTTAAATAAAGGAATCAAAATTGCAGTTCCAAGAAATTTTAAAATAATCCCAAAATCAAAAGTTTTCTATGAACTAATAGATATGATCAGTGCAAAAGATGAAGTTTATGTTCCCTACGATAAAAGGTTTTCTGATGTTCTGTTCAAGATTAAAGAAAAAGAGGGTATAGGCTGGAAAGGGATATCGGCTAAAATAGGAATCAGATGTAATATTATCAAAGGCGTTCTTGATAAACAAGCAATTAATTTTGCTTATCTTGTAAAGATTCTAAAATACGCCGGGATAGATTATGATGGGATAATTAAGATAGTAACCTATATAAAAGCGAAGAATCAGCACAAAAAATACAAAATCCCATGGGTCAACAGTAAAGAATTGGCTAGGCTTCTAGGATACCTAATCGCAGAAGGAAGAATAACCAAGACGAATCAAGTATGGTTTACAAGCGGGACTGAAGAGATGGTCAGTGATTACGTTAAGATAGCAAAAGAAACCTTAAGCATTACACCAACGATTAAGGAGTATAAGCCTAATTGCTGGGATTGCCTAATATTCAGTGGACCTATAGTGAAGATCCTTGAAAAATTCGGGATGTCATTTGAAGGGGCAGGAGATAAAACATTGACCAACATGTTCTTAGAACACAGCTCAGAGGAAGAGCTGGGAAGCTTATTAAACGGATTATATTCCGGGGATGGGTATGTTTCAAAGAGTTCAGTAGAAATAACCACAAAAAGTGAAAAACTTGCAACAGCAATCGAAACCGTACTGCTGAGATTGGGCGTAATATTCTCTTCTAAGCATGTAATAAAAGTAGCTACAAACAGCAATTTCCGTGGAATCTACAAGACTATAGTCATAACAGGAGTAGAGAACTGTACAAACTTCTTCAATCACGTCAAACTGGCACACCACAATAAGAACAAAAGATTAGAGCGTTTAATAAGCCTAAAACCTAACTCTAACATTGATTTAATAAGCGTTAACAACCTAGTAAAAAAAACAGCAACTGAGCTTAAAATAAAACTGAAGCCTACAAAATCAGAATTTTCAAGGCTAAGCTCCTATTGCTATAACCAATGCACGCCAAGCAGGTATGGGATTAACAGACTGATAAACGAGTTATTCGCCCCTGTCTCACAAAATCAAGGATTGATCTCCCAGTCACTGCTCAAGCTTGAAACGATATCCACTTCAGATATTTTCTGGGATGAGATTATAGGAGTAGAGAAGATAAATCATAATGAAGAATGGGTATATGATTTATGCGTAGACGAGCATCATAATTTTATAGCTAACAATTTTTTTGTTCATAACAGCAACATAATGGACGCGATGTGCTTCGTGCTTGGCAAGCTCTCAGCTAAGGGCATGAGGGCTGAGAAATCCGCGAACTTGATATATAACGGCGCTAAGAAAGGGACTCCTGCGAAAGAAGCCGAATGCTCAATAGTCTTTGATAATTCTAACAAAAGTTTTTCATCAATTAGCGCGCCTGAAGTGACTTTGGCAAGAAGAGTCAACATGGCTGGCAACAGCGTATACAAAATCAACGATGAGGTTAGGACTAGGCAGCAAGTGGTGGACTTGTTAAGGACAGCAGGCATAGAGCCTGACGGGCATAACATAATCCTTCAAGGCGACATAGTCGAGTTCATGGAGATGAAGCCAGAAGAGCGAAGACTGCTGGTTGAGGAGATTTCTGGAATATCAGTCTGGGAAGACAAGAAGCACAAATCTTTGTTAGAGCTCCAAAGCGTTGATGAACGATTGAAAGAAGCGAGTATAATGCTCTCTGAAAGGGAAGCCCATCTTAAAGAGCTGAAAAAAGACCGTGACCAAGCCTTGAAGTACAAGGAACTAGAAGCTAATGTCAAGGACAACAAAGCTACATGGCTCCACATACGGATAAAGAAAAAAGAGGAAGAGAAACAAGAGCTAGAGTCCAAGCTTAACAAGCAGAAGCAAGAGTCAGAAAAAATAAAAAACAAGATTACCGAGCTGACACAGCTGATTGCCCAAAAGACAGAAGAAGTCCAGAAACTAACCGCAGACATGGAGTCTAAAGGCGATGAAGAGCGGAAAAAGCTCAGCAGCGAAGTCATAACCTTAAGGGATGGTATAGCCCGTGACGAAGAAAGGCTCAGGACATGCAAAGGAGAGATTACTAAGCTTGCCCAGAGGATACAGAACCTCAGGAAAGAGATGCAGGAGCATGACAAAAAGGTAGACGAGCTAGACTTGCAAAGAATAGACTGGAACAAAAAGATAAAATCCTTAACAGAAGAAGAGAATAAGATAAACGACGAGCTTAAGAGCTTTAAGCAGAAACACGGGATAAAAGACGAAGGCTTCGACACTAAAATCGACAGCCTAGAATCTGAGATAGAAAAGAAGCAGCAAGAATTCTTGAAAGAGCAGGAAGAAAAGACGGCGTTGATAGCGAAAAAGACCCATCTCGAGCTTCAGATAAAAGCTTCTGAAGATAAGATAAGAGACATGCTCAACCTGAAGAAAGAGGACCAAGAAAAGCTGAACAAACTCAAAGGTCTAAGGCAAGACTTCTCAAAAACTGTCAAAGAGATATCGCAGAGAGAAGAGAAAGACGCTCAATATGTGTCAAAACTAGCTGAGATAATGAAGAAACACGCTGACACTGTCCAAGAATTAGCAAGGCTTAACATGAGACAGGTCACTTTCCAAGAATTATCATTCGGTGACCTCGCGATAAAACGGGTATTGGAGATGAAAAAAGGCATCTTCGGATTAGTCTCAGACCTCGGCGAAGCAGAGTCAAAATACTCTTTAGCATTAGAGATCGCAGCAGGCACGAGAATAAAAAGCGTGGTAGTAGACAATGATGAGACCGCTGCGAAATGCATCG
>VGLX01000024.1 GCA_016866645.1 Candidatus Woesearchaeota archaeon
TGCTCAACTACTGGCTGTAACAAAAATTTTATATAGTGTCTGTTTCTAGTCTATTAGTTATGGAAAAGATAGAACACGAAACTTGTCCGGCATGTCACAACAAGACTTTGACTTTGACTCAGGAAGAGACAGACATCCCTTACTTCGGTAAGACTTACATATTCTCGATGAGCTGCTCGAACTGCGACTATCACAAGGCGGATATAGAAGCTGAAGAGCAGAAAAACCCGGTTAAGATAACTTTCAACGTTGAGAACAAGAAAGACCTGAACATAAGGGTCGTGAGGAGCTCGGAAGCTTCTATTAAGATACCCCACGTAGGCAGCATGGACCCTGGTGAGGCGGCAGAAGGTTTCGTGACAAACATCGAAGGACTTATCGAACGGTTCAAGAAACAAATCGAAGTGCTTAGGGATACTGCCGAAGAGGATGAGGACAGGAAGAAAGCTAAGAATCTTCTGAAGAAGCTCCAACGGGTCATTTGGGGCGATGAGCAGTTGAAGATAATAATCGAGGACCCTAGCGGCAATTCCGCAATCATATCTGATAAGGCTGTTGTTGAGAAGCTGAAGTCTAGGTAATCTTTCTCAGGACTATTTTTTGGAGTATGCACTCATGGTGTTTGTTACATTTCCTTTCGTTGAATCTTAGCTCTTTTGTATAAACCTTTTTTGATATGTCTAATGGGCAGGTTATCTTTTTTCCGTCGGGGAATACGTTTCCGAACCTGCACTTGCTAACAGGGTTTTGGTTATTCTTAGTCTTTATCACTCCTCTCGTTGCGATGTGCAGCTCGTTTATGTTTCCTTTGTAGTTCGTTACTGTTTTTTGTACGACTTTGAAGTACTCTCCTAAGGGAAGTGTTTGTGCCGTGTCTTTCCAATAGTCTTGCGTGGCGGCTATGTCTCTTATGCTTGATATGTAGAACGCTTGGCAGTTGAAATTGTTCTCAGCGAGCCTCATAGCGCGGGGGAGATCTTTTATGTTGTCTTTCCTCAGCATGTAGACTATTGTGACCGGGAATTTGACTGATGGCACGTCCTCTAATGGCTTTTCGCTTAGCTCTGCACCATAGATGCCTATTCTTATTTTTGTTTTTGACATGTCTGCCTTCTTCAGTGCTTTCAAGTTAGTACCGTTGGTGTACAAAGTCGTTCTGAGCCCTGATTCTGTGTTGAACGCTATTATCTTGTTCAAGTCCTTGTGGAGCGTCGGCTCTCCGCCCAGGAGTATGACTTTTCGGATGTTGCCCAAGTATTTCCTTACCGCCTGCTTATACTCTTCTAGTGACAGATCTTCCTTGCCAAGGTTATGCGCGTAGAAGCAGGCCTTGCATCTCAGGTTGCACTTGTTGGTTATGAATACCTGCAAAGTGTTGACTGGGCTTGGTGTTAGTTCTTCCCATTCAGAATTGTTATAAGACAAGATAAACCGCCCCATATTGAATACCTCCCTTTAGTGTTACAGTGATTAGTATCGGGTTTGTAATAAGGCTTGGGTTGACAGAAAAATAAACTTTTTAGTTTACTTTTATTAACCTATATTGTTTATGATATAAATCTTTAAAAAAACGCTATACCAAGAAGAGTGGCATGGCTTTAAGCTTGACACTTCCGCAGATAGGGGATAAATCAACAACCAAGGATTACATAATATCCGTACTGGGATATGACTGGCCGTTATCCGCCAAAAAGGTGTACAACCTGATCAAGAAGAAGTACGGGCATGACGTAACTTACCAGGCAGTCTACAAGACGATACATGAGCTTATCGAAAAAGGGGTTTTAGAAAAGAAAAGCAACGAATACCAGATCAACCTTAAATGGCTGAAAGACCTACATAGCTACACTGAAGTGATAGAGACTAATTATTACACCAAGAACAGGCTTAAGCTGATAGAAGGCATAAAAGACGCAAAAAAAGAAGGCAATATTAACGTCCTGACATTCGAGACTTTCTTCGACGTGGAGAAATACCTGTACTACCTGCAAAAGCAGTACATCCTGAGCTCTAAAAGTAAAGAGGTTATCTGCGTGCACCATAATCATGAGTGGAGGCCGTTATTCTACTTAAGGGCTGAATACAACTGGATAAAGAAAGTCAAAGGCCTAGGCCACCAGACATACATCCTATGCGCCGGCAACACCGTGATAGACCGCTGGTGCGCTGACTTCTACAGGTCAATCGGGTGCAATGTCAAGCTTAACACTAACTGCGCGTCCACTTGCGAGCTTATAGTGTTCGGAGACGTGATAATACAGGTCTACCTCCCAAGCGAAATCAAGAGCAGCATCAAAGGGATCTTCAGCAAGCTTAAAGACGTTAGCAAGATAAACCAGAAAACCCTAATAGAGAGCATATTTGAGAAAAAGACAGACATTAAAGTGATAATAAACAAGGACTACGACCTTGCAGAACAGATAAAAAAAGACACCATATCAAACTTTTGCTGACTTACCCAGATATAGCTTGTAATAAGCGAGCGTTACAACAAATTTTAAAAAACATAAAACAGTTTAATTACCCTAGGTAAATGAAAGGGAATAAGGCTCTAGAAGGAATTTTTATTATTGCATACATAGGTATATTCTTGTGGATGTGCGGACCTTTCTTGAAGTACTTGGTAATACATGATAGGCCCATGGCGTTTGTATCTACAGACTCTTACGCTTGGTATACGTATTCCAAGGGGATTTATGACTCTGGAAGCTTCAAGTACACTCCGTCTTTCTTGAACCTGGGAATGGAGGGCTTTACCTCCCCTGAGCCACCGCTGTTCCTGCAGCTGAATGCGTTCATGGCTCACGCGACAGGGCTGCCGCTATATGACATCCAGATACTATTGGTCATGCTCATGGTCATCCTGATAATATTAATCTTTTTCGTGATAGTCAGGAGTTATAATCCGTTTTTAGCTTACCTTTCTCTGCCTTTATGCATCATCACGTTCACCTGGCCTTTTGACGCTAGCATCATATTCGGTATAATCCCTGCAGTGTTCGGTTTTGTTTTCCTTTTCGTAAGTTTTTTCATGATGCTGAACATGGACCTGAAGTATTCTGCAGCGATAATGGGTCTTGTCTTCTCTGCTATGGTCATGGGCCATACTGTGAGAGTTTTTGAATTCGTATTCTTCGGGGGAGTGTTTATCATAATAGGGTTCGTGCTTAAGAGGGTAAACCTCGGATTTTTGAAAAAGCTTGCCATAGCCGGGGGGATAGCGTCCATAACTACAGTTTACCATCTCGTTATCTTCTGGCAAAGATATTCCGAAGGGAGCAGCTTTAACTTCGTCCCGTTGGATCAAGGCGCCAGGTATTTAACGATAACCTTGAAGGACTTTAAGTTCGGTACACAGTATGTCATCTTGGCAGGACTAGCTTTATGCGTGTACTTCTTGATAAAGGAAAGAAAGAACATAAAATGTCTTATCTTCACGTTTCCGCTGACGGGGTTTTTACTAGTTCATTTTTTTAGGGTAAACAAGATCTACCAAGTGACTTTTTTCTGGCCTTCGCTTTTAGGATTAGCTTTGGGTTTAGTGATATTCTTTGTATTAAGGCTTAATCTTTTTTCGGTAATCCAGGACAATAAGATATTCCATTTCTGGTTAAGCCTCTTCATCGCCTGGCTTCTTATCCTCCAGATTCATTACGCTTCAAGGGGTTACAGAGAGATAATCTCCGACACAGGCACCACACCTAACCAAGCCCAGTGGAGTGCGCTTATGTGGATACGGGAGAATACTAAGCCCGATGACAAAATCCTTTTCGTTTATTTCAACGATTACCCTGAGGACTTCGAGTACTTATTATTCCCGACTGAACGACAGATGCATTACATCCCCCTAGAGGATATAGACTTCGCATTAAAACAAGGGTGTATAGTGAACCATATCATAAAAGACTATAGCGTACCGTTTTTTTACAAGCGCGACCCTGATTTCCCATTGAAAATAGTGAAAGTAGACAAGAGCCAGTATGTTAGAAGCAACATGACCGTGTGTGATTTTGACTATGTTTATGGCAAAAGGTCAGTGGACACGATTGACATAAAAGGGGTTAACAGACAGACAGGGATTTTTGACAGAAGAACAGAATATGTGGTTAATTTTATGAACGAACTGAAAAAACGTGACAATTTTGAGTTAGTGTTCCTAATCGATGAAGCCGCCATCTTAAAGAACAATCGTCCAGGAGAAGCATGCGTCTGAAAAAGTTCATAGGCACTGTGAAAGAAAACAAGCTGTTGTCAGAGGCAGCGCAATTAATAGGCGTTATGATAGGCTTATCTATCGCGTTCAAGATCGCTTTTTACAAGCAAGACTGGTTAACAGCGATAATGCTAGTTTTCAAGATTTTTAGCGTGATAGTGATCCCTGGGCTTTTCCTAGTGGCTTATCTTCACAAAAGGCTTGATTTCACAACAAGGATAATCATCGGTTCCGCGCTGATGATCGGATTTGTTAGCATCACGAGTTATTATCTAGGGATTATTGGGTTGCATGTCAAGTATCATCCTTTTGTCATCCCCTCAATCGCGCTAGTACTGGGCCTTACCTTATTCTTGAAGAACAGGTGATGCTAAAAGTCTGAGGCTAGAACAAGATAGCGCAGTTGCGCAAAGTTTTAAAACATCATTCTGTTGATAATAGCCTATGGAAGTCGTGTTCATAGAATCAAAGAGCAACGTGAGCTTAATTAATGTCTTAAGGAAGATAAAAACCAAAGACAAACTCGGCTTGATAACCACTATACAGCATTCTTACAACTTAGAAGATGCTAAGAAACTATTCCCCAACTCGGTAATAGGCGGGCAAGTCTTAGGGTGCGACGTATCAGCTGCATTGAAGATAAAAGACCAAGTCGACTTGTTTCTGTTCATCGGGAGCGGAGAGTTTCATCCTTTGGGTGTAGCATTGAAAACCGACAAGGAAGTGATAATCGCAGACCCTCTGACAGGCAAGGTTTCTAAAATCACAAAAGAAGACATAGCAACATATAGGGTCAAGCTTCGGGGCAAATACGTGAAGTTCCTGAAAGCAGAAAAAGTAGGAATACTAGTATCAGTTAAGCCTGGCCAGTACAACCTAGAAACAGCCTTGCACCTCCAGAACAAGCTGGAGAAGAGGTCTTACATTCTCGTAGCTAACAACTTCTCAGAAACAGAGCTAGAGAACTACCCTGACATAGAGACGTTCATAAACACAGCATGCCCAAGAATTGAGTTTCATAATGTTATTAACCTTGAGGACGTAGAAGAGATGATAAAAAGGTTCTCATGATAACCCGTTTTTGCCTTCTTTGATTTGTTGTCCGACTGTATCGTTGAGTTTTTTGTATTCTGAATCTGCTTCTCCTAAAAGAATAACTCTTGTAGGTTTGTTCATATCTCTGTTCCTCTTTTTATTAATTCATTTAATTCTTTTCTTTCTGTGAATATCCATAATATCCCTTTTTTTCCTATTAGTATTTTTCCGCTCATTTGTAAATAATCTAATATTTGGATCAAAGTTTGGTGCATTACTTGTTTAGGTAGTTTTCTTTTTAATTCTGCTAAAGTCAATAATTTTCCACTTTTTTTTAGAGTTTCTTCAACCATCAAGACAGTGTTCAAAGTAGGCGAATGTTTTAAATTCTTTCTTTCCATAATTTGTATTGTTTGAGGCATTTTATACACCTAATCTATATAAACTTATACTTAATAGGTATATACTTATATATAAAGGTTTTGGTTTTTCGTGGCGCAAAACCTTAGCTTTTCCTTACGTTGATACGAAAAGGCACTTTGGGAACGATTAGCCTTGCGATAAAAACTACGATAAACCCCAAATGAAATTGCGACGACGATAGTTGTGTTGGTGAAGTTTTCAAAGGACCGACCAGCGAAAACGATTACTATGAAATTCCTGGACAAAACTTAAACGTAAACCCTAACCGGTACTTCCAATACAAGGCGTATTTTAACACCGATGCTGTCGGGATCAGCCCAGAACTGTACAACGTGACCGTCAACGGGAACACAGTCGTCGAGCCAGCAGAAATAAACATATACGGAAGTGTAGAAGCTTATATCTGTGTATAAGAGTTAGAATTTTTCATAAACAATAAATTCAGCTTTAACTGGCAAGGTTATATATGTGTTTGAAGAATGTTTTCGCTCGTTCTATGCTTTCTTTTGCGGGTTCATAGTTTGCTTGTGCTAATTTCTTATATGTGAATCGTCCTCTTTTGCTTTTTTCTTCTGAAAATATCCCTAAAAGGGTATCGGCCCTTATAAGTATTTTTTGGTAAATCTTTAGCAGTTCTACATCAATTTCTCCTTTGTCTACAAATTTTTTGAATTCTTCAAATGTCTTTTTATGCTCTTCAGGGGCTTTTGTTATAATCCCTTTTTTTGCTAGGTACGCCTTGGCGCTGTAAAAGATACAAAAGTAGCTGTGTGAGATGACAGAACTGTAGTATGTTTCGGGTTTTGAAATCTTAAATATGTCCAATTGTATTTTATTCTCGTTGCTTAGTTTGAAGATTATTCTGGATAGTTTTAGTTCGTTGTGTGCTCTTTCTAGGTAGAGTTTATAGTCTAAAACCATTTTTGATCCCCTCCTTCAGCAGAGCATAAAATATGCACGGATTATGTATTACAAGATGATTCCTTGCAATTTCTTTACCCAGATTAGCATAGTCTGCTTTTAGCATTTCTAAAAACTCGCCCCTTGTGATAGCATGACCGTCTAGTTCTAACAAAGTTTTATCTCCTGCTGAGCCCAATGCTGCTAGAATCGCTTTCTTTTGCGCTTCTTTTTCAAAGAACACTGCAACATCAAGGTCTGACGCTTCTTTCTGTTTGCTAGTAGCATATGAGCCGAATACGACTATTGAATAAAAGTAAGTATGATTGTTAAGTTCTTGCTTAATCACGTCTATAGACTTTTTAACTGCCGCGGGGAGGCTTTCTTTAATGATTATATCAAAGTAAGAGTAGAACTTGTCATTTTCGTGATTTACCATATAAAGCTTTGATGTTCCAATTTTTCTTTCTATAATGAGTTCTTCTTTTAGAAATTGTTTTATAGCATTTTGAAGCACAGAATTCGATTTTTCTTTTGAAGACTTTTTAAGCTCTTTAAAAGAATACTCTCTGAACAAGTTTTTTCCAAAAAAATTCAATATCCTTAGTTGTTTCGCAGTTAACATGTTTTACCTTATTTCAGGTATAATTATACCTATTTTCAGGTATATTTAAAATTTTTGGTTTTGAAGTCTTTAGTACAGTAACAAACGGGCAGTTGAGCCAACCAGATAGTTAGGAAGATAGCTTTACGATAATACTTGACAGCACTTAGGGTACGATTAGCATTATGGAAAGGCTAAACGTAAACCGCAAAGAAGACCAGTTTTTCCAGTATAAGGCTTTTTTCGAGACAAACACCGCAGGGACTAGCCCAGAGTCGTATAACGTAACCATAAACGGGAATGCTGTCGTCGAGCCGGCAGAGCTGAACATAGATTCTGCATGGATAGACTGGAACGGAAACAACGTTTAGTGGAACCAAAGCGTCAATCATGAGAGAAAACTTTTCCGAAAACATTTAAAACCCGGAAATCGCTAACAAAATCATATCCCTAAACAGCAGCTTGAAGGGTAATTCAACAGGATTAAAAAAACGAGACCGTGTTTAACATGCAAAAAGAACGAGAAGAGTTCCTAAAAGAGTTCACGAGCTTCTTACAGGACAGAGGGTTCATCTGGGGGCCAAGCCCGGAGATTTACGGAGGCTTCGCAGGCTTTTACACTTACGGCCCCATGGGCAAACTGTTGAAAAATAAGGTAGAAAACAGCGTCAGGAGGATATTCCAGAGCTTCGACTTCTGGGAGCTAGAGACACCTATAGTCCTGCCAGACATAGTTTGGAAAGCTTCAGGACATTTAGAAACGTTCGCAGACAAAATAATCAAGTGCTCGAAATGCGGCAGTGCACACAAGGCAGATAAGCTTGTAGAGGATGTTCTTGACACCTCTGCAGGGCATTATTCCGACCAGCAGCTCCTTAACTCTATCGAGGAGAACAATATAAGATGCCCTTCATGCAAGAGCGAATTCGTATACGAGATAGAAAAGCAAAGCCTTATGATGAAGACTAAGGTCGCCGGAGATGACGCCAGCCTAAGGCCTGAAACAGCCACTGTGACTTACTTGCCGTTCAAGCGCTATTACCAGTTCTTCAGAGGCAAGCTCCCGATAGGAGTTTTCCAGATAGGGAAGGCTTTCAGGAATGAGATAAGCCCAAGGCAGCATGTCATAAGAGGCCGAGAGTTCACGCAGGCAGAAGCGCAGATATTCATAGACCCTTTAAAAAAAGATGACTGGGAAAAGTTCGAAGACATAAGAAACGAAAAGCTTCCTTTCTGGTGCTGGCAAGCGCAAGAGAAAAACACGCGGCCAGAATTGATAAGCGTCGAAGATACCATCAAGAAAGGAATGATAAAAACAAAGTCTTACGCGTGGTGCGTATGGCTGGCTTACACCCAGTTCCTGAACATGGGCATACCCGCAGAGAACATACGGGTCAGGCAGCATAACCCTGACGAGAAAGCGTTCTACGCAGAAGACGCCTGGGACATCGAGGTCAAGCTTCGCAGCTTCGGATGGACCGAGTGCTGTGGAATCCACGACAGGACTGACTACGACTTGACCCAGCATTCAAAATTCTCAAACACTAACTTAAGCGCTACGCGAGAAGATGGTTCAAAAGTAATGCCCCACGTTTTAGAAATTGCTTTCGGGATAGACCGGCCCGTATTAGCGATGCTAGACATATTTTATGAGAAGAAAGAAAAAGAAGAAGGCAAAACTCTGCTTAACATACCATACAAACTCGCGCCTATCGAACTCATGATATTTCCGCTGATGAAAAAGCCTGAGTTGACAAAAATCGCTAGGGCTATAAAATCGGATTTGGAGAACGAGTTCGTAGTGACTTACGACGAGGCAGGAAGCATAGGCAAGAGGTATTTGAGAAGCACAGAGCTAGGGGTGCCTTACTGCATGACGATAGACTTTGAATCAGTTAAGAAGAAAGACGTCACGCTTAGGGATAGGAACACTGCCAAACAGATACGGGTCAAGATCAAAGACCTTAAAGAAGCTCTTCACAATCTCCTTAACGGAGAGCTAAAATTCGAAAAAGCCGGGAAAGAGATAAAAGTCCCCTGCTTAAAAGAAGAATGAGAAAATTATATTTTGCTACCGGCAACAAAGGCAAATACGAATCATTAAGCAAAGACCTAGAAAAGTATGGCATAATCCTGTCTTATAAGAAGTTCAGTTTCAAAAAAGAGCTTGACAGCGACAGTCTTGAAGATATCGCAACTGATAAAGTCTTGAGAGCTTATAAGAAAATAAAAAAACCGGTTATATGCTTAGATGCAGGGTTCTTCATAGCCGGACTTGATAACTATCCTGGAACCAAGGTCAACAGGGCGTTAAAAAAGGACGGAATCGAAGGCATCCTTAAACGAGCAGAGAATACTGGAAGGTTCTGCAGATTCAGGCAATGCTTGGCATATCTTGGGCCTGATGTTTCTCATCCAATGGTTTTCACGTCAACAACATGGGGCTACCTGGCTGAAGAGAAGAAGGGCAGCATGGAAGGCAAGCCTTACCTTTGGTCT
>VGLX01000025.1 GCA_016866645.1 Candidatus Woesearchaeota archaeon
CGCAAGGATTGCCATAAGCTAAAGTGTAAAAAACGCCGTCGATGTTGACTTTGTTCCTGCACCAGCTCCTGTCACCTTGCTTCAAAACGCACTGGTTCGGGCAAGTCATGCACTGGACAGCGTTGCCGGTAAGCTTCTTATAATTGTAGACTTCCTTGGACCATTTCCAAAGCTGCTCCGGCGACTGGTTCTCAAAAACTCCTGCACGGTTCTTCAGGATTCTGTTGATAATATACGCGCTGAGGCTGAGCCCAGCTAGCCCTATGGCCGCTTTCTTTATGAAAGACCTCCTGGTTACTTTCTTGTAGAGCAAGTGTCTGAAGTTCTCGACCATTTTCTCACCACATAATAAGCGCTGATGCCAGCATGAGCCATGAAAAGAGGAATTATTAAGAAAGAGAACACTGTGTGAATCTGAGCAGCAGAATGCCCTAAGAGCCTTATCGTGCCAATCCTTGAATAGCCCGACAGCATCAAGATACTTACTGACACGAACAGCAGCCAAGCAGACCACCTCGAGATTCTTATGCTGATAGCCGGCTTAGATTCCGGCCTAAGAACTGCCAAGTAAGCAGATGCTAAAAAATGGGCTATGAAAAGTATTAGGAAAACCCAGCAGGAAGGCACATGAACATAAGAAGCTAACGAACGAGGGAATATCCTGTCTACCTGAAACCTGGAAGTCAAAGAATAGCCTGACAGGAGAAAAACTATCGTGATCATTAACAAAGGCCAGATAATCCTCTTATTCAACTGGAACAACCACTTTTTCAGCATCAAGAAACTGTAGGGTTAGCTGTATTTAAAATTTGTTCTACTGCAAAGGTTACGCAAACGAGGTTTACGTATTCTTTTATCGTAAGGGTGATGATTCCCGCAGGGGCTCGTAAGATTCTCTGTAGAAGAAGCTGTTTTCTAATGCTTGAAAATCTTATTGTGGTGATCAAAGTCCTCAAGCGTCACGGTTTTTGTGTTCTCATCGACTGAAAAAGTGAGGATGAAATGGACATCGATATTACTTTTCATACCTCTTTCTAAGATTCTCCACAGTTCCTACTTTGATAGACGGCTGTTTATGTATCTTCAAAGCTTTCTTAGCATACTCAGACCTAAGCCCAGGTTCCAAGATGGCATCTTCATACTCTTCCACCACGACGTTTATCGCTTCAGATTTATCCCTTAGGCCATATTTGGCTTTTATTATGTTCAAAATCCTATTCGAATGTTCTGTTATGTTTATTATTGCTTGTACCATGTACATCACCTTAATACGGTATTAATATGGCATTAATATATAAACGTTTCGGTTCCTAACGCCAAAATACAACATATCAAACAGGATTTAAGAATTAGTATAAATTATCTCGCACGGATTTTGTGAATGATTTCCGGGTTCTTTTGATAAGAAAAGCCCAAGTTCTTTTAAGAATCAGAAGTTTTAAATAATTCCCAAGGAATCCTGGTTTATGAAATGAAGTACGTGCTAGCAATAGACCATGGGACTACCGGGACGACAGGGCTGTTAATCGATAAAGAATCTAACATAGCCGCGAAGGCTTATTCTGAGTTCCCGCAATCCTACCCTAAGCCCGGATGGGTCGAGCACGATCCTAAGGCTATCATGCGGACCGTTCACAAAGTGATAGAAGAGCTGTCAAAAGACAAGGACGTAGAAGCCATAGGGATTACGAACCAGAGGGAAACAGTCGTGATGTGGGACAAGAACACGCTCGAGCCGGTGCACAACGCGATAGTATGGCAGTGCAGAAGGACAGCAGACATCTGCGAAGGTATGAAACGGCAAGGCCTTGAAAAGAAGATAAGAGAAAAGACAGGACTGCCAGTAGACGCCTACTTCTCAGCCACGAAAATAAGATGGCTGATGGACAACGTAAAAGAAGCCAGCCATAAAGACGTGATATGCGGAACAATAGACACATGGCTAGCATACAACCTAACAAAGAAACACGTGACAGACTCTACTAACGCCTCAAGGACCATGCTCTACAACCTGAACAGCCTAGAATGGGACGAAGAAATATTACAAGAGCTAAGAATCCCGAAACACATCCTGCCAGAAGTCAAGTCGTCAAGCGAAATCTACGGCTACACCAAAGTGAACGGCAAGGACATCCCGATAGCAGGCATAGCCGGAGACCAACAAGCAGCCCTAATCGGACAGTTATGCTTCGAAAAAGGCATGGCAAAAAACACTTACGGCACAGGAGCGTTCACACTAATGAACACAGGCGAAACTGCAGCAAAGTCAGAAAAGCTGATAACCACGATCGCCTACAACCTAAGCGGAAAAACGAGCTACGCCCTAGAAGGAAGCGTCTTCATAGCCGGCGCAGCAATCCAATGGCTCAGAGACGAGCTAGGAATCATAAAAGACGCGGCAGAAACAGAAGGATTAGCCCAGTCAGTCGAGGATAACGGAGGAGTCTACTTCGTACCCGCACTAACCGGACTAGGCGCGCCACACTGGGACATGTACGCCCGAGGCCTGATAATAGGGCTCACCAGGGGCACAAAAAAAGCGCACATAGCAAGAGCAGCACTAGAATCATTAGCCTACCAGACAAAAGACGTAATAGACGTCATGCAAAAAGAATCAAAAACCAAACTGAAACAACTAAAAGTCGACGGCGGAGCAGCCAAAAACGACTTCTTGTTACAATTCCAGGCAGACATCCTAAACCAAAACGTAGAAAGACCCAAAAACGTAGAGACTACTGCTTTAGGAGCAGCATACCTCGCAGGACTGGCAACAGGCTACTGGAACAAAAAAGAAGAAATAACAAAAGAAGCTGACAAGACATTCACGCCTACGATGGAAAAAGAAGAAAGAAAAAACTTACTAAAAAACTGGAAAGAAGCAGTAAAAAGAAGCAAAAACTGGGCGAAATAAGAATTAGGGGTTATCGTATTCTCTTAACGTAACGGTTGATCGCTCCCACAGGGCTCGTACGTGAAAACTACATTTTACATGAGAAAAATCATCTTGAAGGCTTTTTATCCCCTCTGATATACTCGACCTGATCTTTCGTCAAGCCGACACGCCTAGCGTTCTCCACCTGGGAGTCTATAAGCACTTTCTGATGCTTCGACCAGTCATCATGGCTTATGACATAATCTGCCCACCTGTCTACTGCCTGCATTCTCTGCTCATCATGCTTTGATATCATTTTCAAACCTTCTGGTGTACTCTTCTATCCTGCTCTTATCTAGGTTCTTAAAAACCTTTTCTAAATGCCTCGCATCCTCTAAATCCTTCCTGCCTTTCAAAACAGCCCTTTTGTAGGCTATTTCAATCTCTATAGTCCCGAAATATACATTTCTCCCTTTAAGCTTTGCTGTTATTCTATTGTTCAACGTCTCTTTCTGCCTTGGAGTTTTTGCAAGCTTTATCTCCAAAGTTAGCAAAGGAAAATCTTTTTCCCAGATCCTTATCGCCAAGTTGTCCTGCAAATAATCATCGTAGAGGCTTTTAGGATTGTCGACTGTGAAATCATAGTTGTTTTCTTTAACCTCTTTGTACAGCCTCTCAAACTTTTCGTAGCTTATCTCTTCTATGAACAGGTCTATGTCCTCTGTCGCTCTGCTCCTTCCGAAGAATATTGAGACGTAGCCTCCGACTATCACGTACTTCGTATGCTTCTCTAGGATATCAAGAAGTTTGAAGAGGAATTCATCAATTTGGTTTATCTCCTTGTCTATGATGATTTCCCTGTTTTTGATTTCGAACTCAGGCATGCTATTACCATTTCTTCTTTAGGTTTATAATTCTTACGCACACGCCTGTCCAGTTGTCCATTACTTACTGTTTTACCGAAGGAAAGAATGTGAATGTTTTACGGATTTGCCGGAGACTTTCCTATTTGAGGTTATTAGAACTCGGTTCCGTAAGGGTAATCGTTCCCGCAGGGGCTAGTACGTGTGAACATTCGGAAAAATCCGGAAAACTTCTCTTTTTCTCTCGGCAAAACTGATAAAGACATTGTAATGCCTTTTAAGATAGAAACGTTTATAAACTAGGTAAGATTAATCTTACTTGGTGAGGAAAATGGACATGGCAATAACCAAAATGAGCTCAAAAGGACAAATCGTAGTACCAGTAGAAATGAGAGAAGACATAAAAGAAGGCGAAAAGCTAGTGGTAATCAGAAACGACCACCAGCTGATAATAGAAAAAATAGACCAAGTAAGCAAAATCCTCAAAGAAGACCTCGAATTTGCCAAGAAAACCGAAGAAGCCTGGAAAAGCTACGAGAAAGGAGAGTTCAAGAGCATGGACTCCAAAGACTTCTTGAAAAAACTAAAAAAATGGTAGCCTTAGACTTCAGCCCCAAGTTTGAAAAAACACTCAAGAAAATAAGAGACCATGGCTTAAAGGACAAGCTGAAGAAACAAATCGAAAAGATCATCAAAAATCCTGAAACAGGAAAACCTATGAAATACGCCCGAAAAGGAACAAGGGAAGTCTATATCCCCCCATTCAGGCCGTCATATTCATACATACAAAATGAGAACAAGATAGTTTTCTTAGCCTTATACCACAAGGACGAGCAGTAAACCAAAAGCCACGAAAACGCGACAAGAAAGAAGACTGATTCTTTGAGGTTATTAGAACTCATTTCCGTAATGGTAATCATTCCCGAATTGCTGTTAAGGGTTGACCGGGAAGAACAGGGTGGAAATGTTAAACCTTACAGATTTATTCAGATTCTTGAGATTCTTCAAATGCGTCTTCTATTTCCTTGGTTTTAAACCTTTCTAGCTATTCATTTATCTTATCTTTGGAAGTGGTGTTTCGCGTGCCATCTTGAATAGCGTTTCTCTTTCCTTGAACATTGCTGAAGCTTTTTCTTTATCGCAACAGTGAGGGCACCAGCGGCCTCTTCTTATAGTGTAGATGTCTGCGTCCCAGATATGCCCGTTCTTACACTTCCACGTAAGCTTTACTGAGCCTTTAACGTACTTGTCTGATAAGCATTCACCGCCGCGCCTCTGGGCTAGTTCTTTCAGTTCGTTAATAACTCTACCTACCCAGTCTAAGTGTAATAGCTCTCTTTTCTGTTTGAAATACTCCTTATCTTTCTGTTTAGCTATCCTTCTTGCCTGTTTCTCAGCAAGACGCCTGTCCCAAGCGCAGCTAGGACAGAATAAGTAATTTTTTCTGACAACTTGAGGCGTAGCCTTCAATACATGGCCCTCTTTACACTGCCAAGTCAGCTTGTTACGAACACTAACATACTTAGAAGACAAGCACCTGCCGCCCATACGGCTAGCAAAGTTATGCATGTCTTTAATAGACAACTTCATTATTGCGCCACCCCTAACATTTTATTGTTAAACTTTAAGGCATATAAACTATATAAGAATTTCCAAGCTATAACAATAGTGTTAGAGGCTGCTAAGAGTATGACATATCCATCATATACTAATAAAAAGCTAGTCTAATTCTATACCTGGGAAGTCTTCTTCTAGAACTTCGTCTATTTCATTATGCCCTAATTCGCGAAGGTCATCTCTTACGTATCTAAAGAATTCTTTTAACTGTTCTTTCGTTCCTTTATTTTCTATATGATGAGCTGCTTGGGCCAAGGCCTCACGTATTCTAGGCTTAGTGTAACAAGGCTCGTATTCCCCCCAAGGCATTTGAAATTCAAAAGAAAGTTTCATAAAACCAAGATTACCTGTTTTACGATACGCTTCTATAGACCTGAAAGATGCTAATTCTTCATCAAAATGTTTACTGTCTAAATCTATCTTATACTTTTTTAACTCTTTTACACTCATTCCGCATACTTCTTCTATGCTTTTCATTACCCAACCGTTTACTGCAATAATTATTTAAGCCTTTCTATGAGTCCCGTTTGAACTTTGCTGTGTATTGCTCACCAAAACCGTTAAAAACATCACTTCTCTAAGCTAAGCTTATGATATACTCCCCCTCGAGGCTTAGCACTTTCGAAACTTGCCCGTTAAAGTTCAGGTTCCAGTACATCGACAAGATAGAGACTCCTGAGGAAGAAGGGGTAGAAGCGTTTCTTGGTAGCAGGGTCCACGAGACTCTGGAAAAGCTGTACAAGGATTTGAAATTCTTGAAGGAGAACTCGCTGCAAGACCTCCTAGACTATTTTGACAAGCAGTGGAATAAGAACTGGAACGACAGCATAATAATCGTCCATAAGGAATACACCCCTGAGAACTACCGCAAGCTAGGCGTAAAGTACGTAACGGATTATTACAACAGGTTCAAGCCTTTCAACCAAGACAAGACCATCGCCACCGAACGGAGGATAACGATAAAACTGGATGATAAAGGCGAATACAAGATGCAGGGCTACATAGACCGGATAGCCTACAAAGACGGCTACTACGAAGTCCACGACTACAAGACCAACGCCAACCTGCCATTAGAAGAATACCTGATACGGGACAGGCAGCTAAGCCTATACTCGATAGCCCTACTGAAGGATTACCAAGACGCCAAGAAAGTAAAGCAAGTATGGCACTTCCTAGCCTTCGACAAAGACGTGACGTTAGAGAAAAACAAGAAAGAGCTGGAACAGCTGAGAAAAGACACCATAGCCCTGATAAAGAAAATCGAAGCGAGCAAGAAAAGGAACGACTTCCCAGCACAGACATCCAGGCTTTGCGACTGGTGCGAGTTCAAGCCACAATGCCCAGAATGGAAACACCTGTACAAGCTAGAAGACAAGCCAGCCAACGAATACTTAAAAGAAGACGGCGTAACACTGGTGAACAAGTACGCTGCGCTCGACTCCAAATACAAGAAGCTCAAACAAGAACTAGAAGAACAGATAGAGAAGATCAAAGAAGCACTGATAGCTTACGCCAAGAAAGAGCAAGTCGAAGTCGTCTACGGAAGCGACATGAAAGCCAAAGTCAAAATAGAAGAGAAACTGAAATTCCCAGGAAAAAACGACGAGCAAAGTGAAGAGCTGAAACAACTCCTGAAAACGTTAGGAAGATGGGAAGAAGTAGAGATGCTAGACAACTATGCCTTGCTGGCTATGATCAAGAACGGAAAACTCGACACAGCTGAGCTGAAGAAACTGAAAAAGTTCGAAACTAAAGAAACGAGTGAAAGCGTTAGACTGAGCAAGTTTAGTAAAGAGGAAGAAGACTGATTCTTTGAGGTTATCGGAACTCATTTCCGTAATGGTGACGTTACCCGAAGTGGCGTTAAGGGTTGACGTGGAAGAAATGGACGGAAAGGTTTAAAACCTGAAACTTCTCTAAAGATTATAATGCCTGATCAGAAACTAGCAGATTTTATAAAAAAGGCTTTGAAAACAGGTGTTTCTTTAAGTAGTATAAGGTCCCAGTTAAAAACGAAAGGCTGGCCAGACAAACAAATAGATGACTCTGTTCAGTTGGCAATGTCTCAAAATATTCCTGAACCGCAGCCTATACATCAAGATGTACCTCCTCCAAAACCTGAACCGTCAACTCCAAAGGCTTACTGTTGGAATTGTGGAACAGAGAATGACACTACCGCAAAAGCGTGTAAGAACTGCGGTTCTAACTTATCGGACCTACCTCGAGAGGTAAAAGGAAGGGACATAACAAAAATTGCGGAATTGTCTTTCCAAAAACAAAGCAGAGATTACAGATTTTCAACGTCTATAAAAGGTTCAGCTCTACCTATCGAGACGTTTCTAGATAGACTAAGAGAAAAATTATCTGACGAAAAAGTTTTACCATCACAAGCAAAAATTAAAACTGGTGAAATGGATACTAAAATAACTGGCATGACTTTTAGTGGTTTTTTTGGAAATAGAAGATATGGTGCAGCAACTGCGTCTTCAAATGTTTATACTAATACCTGGAACCCTTTTGATATAACCTATGTATCTGAACAAAACGCATTGTTTGGTAAATTTAAAGGTAGAATAAAGATAAATGAGCAAGCAAAATATCATAAAAAAGGCTATGACACGGAGTACGAACTTGAGGATTATGCTCTTTCAGGTAATATCAGTTTTGAACCTTCAATTGCATTAATGTTTTTGAGCATGGTATTTGGTATAGTTTTAAGTTTTATAATTCACACAGGATTTTGGGCAGGATTTGGTATAACCCTCGGTTTTATGTTTATCATCGGGTTTATTTCTATGAGCATAGGTGACAAAGAATTAAAGGCAGGGATACCCCAAGATAAGATTAAGACTGCTATCCTAAAACTAGAAAAACACTTACAACAACAGTCTGAGACGATGTTTAATAGTTAATCACTTAATTAGAAATGTTCAAATGCTTTAAGTTGAATAATGAAACTCCTATTCGTTTGCACAGGAAACTTGGACAGGATCCCGACAGCCGAAGAATTGTTCAAAGACAAGCATGAAACCAAAAGCTGTGGAATAAGTCTATCTGCCCCAGTAAGACTGACCAAGAAACTGATAAATTGGGCAGACAAGATTTTCTGCATGGAAGAGCTACATAAAGAAGTCGTTCTGGACATGTGCCCAAAGGCAAAGGATAAGGCGATTGTATTGGGTATAACGGACTGCTACTTCAGAAATGACCCGAAACTGAAAGAAGAACTCAAAGAAAAGGTCAAGAAGTATCTAGGAGAGTAGTATCTTCTATTAATTAATGTTTTTTATGGCTGTCCTCCAAGCCTTAGCCAGTTCTTCTGGTCTTGCTGCCTTTCTCTTGTCTCTCGTTCTTTTTGTCTTTGCTCTGCCTTTCTCTCTGCCTGTTTCTTCCTTTGCAGGGCTTTTTTGACGTTTATCTTTAAGCCTTTCATTTCTTTCTGTAATTCAAGATACTCTTCCGGATAAGCGTTCTTGAGGGAGTGGAAAGCATATGCTCCCCCCAAACTGTTTGGACCGCCATTTTTTACAAACTCTTCAAGCCACATTAAGTCTCTAATATACTCTCTTTCGTCTTCGTTGCTATAACTAAGGGCCTTTATCTTGTTCCTCACGTATCGCGTCATTATCTTATCGCCCTTTTCCAACGGTCCGTAAACGATTGACATCTTATTACCCCCTGAGCTGTTCAGCACAACCCTGAGAAAACTCCTCACCGGTTAATAAACCCTCGTGACAAAAATATTCAAGAAAGAATAAACGCTTAGCCAGAAACAAAGATCCTAGCGACAGCCACAACGCTAGGCAGGAAAGCCAAGTACTGCTTCTTCTCAACATCTAAACCACTTATGAAAATAGACGCGTAGCATAGGAAAAATGTCTGAAATAAAACAAAGAGTATTTAAACTGAATAATACTAAAAATATGGTATAACCATTAAAGGGTGAAAACAATGATAAAAAAATTAAAAAGATTTATATCTGAAGAATCTCGTAATAAGGGAGACCCGGAGGATAAGTCATTTCTTATATGGTACGCTAAAATGAGATTACGTCGTTATAATCAACTCAGCTATACTGATTGGAAAGATGGAGGTATAGACTATGTTGTTGAAGGAGATGATAAAATCATATTCTTACAGGGCAAATTTGGAAAACCAAATATCGACCAAATAAGAGCATTCGCCCACGCTATAGAGGCTTGGAAAGATGAAACATCATTCAATAATTGGATAAAATATGAAGTCAAAAGCAAAAATTCGAAAACAGTTTTTAATCGTTG
>VGLX01000026.1 GCA_016866645.1 Candidatus Woesearchaeota archaeon
TCTCAAGGTCAGGCTTAGCTAATGGTAAGCCGACTACTATTACTCCTTTTAGGTAATCTCCTGGCAAGTCAATCCCTTCCCCAAAGCTCCCGGCTGAGCAGCCTAGCAGCACGGCTCCGGTGTCCTTGTAACTTTTGAACCTTTCTAGAAAATCATCTCTTTCTTCTTTGCTCATCTCAGGGCGCTCTGTGAATATCGTCTTCTCGCAGGATTTGCTGAAATGCTCGTTCACCTTGTCCATTATGTAATAGCTTGGGAAGAATATCGCAGAATTTCCGGGGATAGTATTAGCTATGCTTGATGCTACAGCAGCAATTTTCTGCCACATCTCAGGATCCCTTTCAGTGAACTTAGTCGTAGTCTTAGGGACTATGATGTTAAGCCTGTTCTGCTTAGGGAAAGGGTCATGATACTCTTTTGTCTCTGCTTCGAAGCCAAACAAGTCCTTGTACATCTGGGTGGGCATCAAGGTTCCTGACATGCAGATAATCCTTGCCTGCTCAGCGATAGGCTTCAGGATTAGCGACGGGTCTAAGCACCTGTACGATAGCCCGATGTAGGCCTCTCCTTTCCTGCTGAACGCTTTCTTAAGTATCCTCGCGAAGCCTTCATCCTGGCCCAGCCAGTAGTTCAAGAACAATGCTACGGCCTTAGTAGCGCTTCTCTTCTTCAGCTCTAACACTTGACTGCCAATCTGGTTAAGGCGGAGCATCAAAGAGTTATACTCATCAACGTCTTCTACGCCATCTACGAACTCATCTTTTAATACCAAAGCCTCATTCTTATCAACAGTGGTCTTGTCTTGGGCGAAAGATTCTAAAATCTTCCTCATTTTCTTAATATGCTTTACAGAATCATCATAGCCTAGCTTGTTGCACTCCTTAGCTGAAGCGTCTATCGTGAACGTAGAAAGATTAGACGTTAACAGCTCTCTCGTCCTAGAAGGGAGGTTGTGCGCTTCGTCAAAAATCAAAACTGATTTGTCTAATTCTTTGTTGATTTTCTTAAAGAAAATATCCCTTATCGGGGGGCTTAGAACATGGAAATAGTCGCAGATTACAACATCCGCTTTCTGAGCCAGTATGCAAGACATCTCGTAAGGGCACAATCCCGCTTCTCCACATGTTTTGCAGACTTGCTCTACGCTTAATGGGTTGGCTGATTTTAGCTGTTTCAAAACGTTTTGGGCATCGATGCTCGTCTTGCCTTTGGTCTTTATCTTGTTGTAATAATCACAACTGCCTTTTTCCAGCATGTCAGAGCAGTATTCTGCGAATTCTGAAGAGCTTAAAACTTGGACTCCTGGCTGCTGGCACATCCACTTCTTTCCGATGAAATCAACAGCTAACAAGTCTACGTTGTGCTTCTTCTTGATAAGCTTCAAGGTCTCGACAGCTATCTTATGCTGGGTATGCCTCGGTGTCATGAAGAAAACTGTCTTCTTCTTCCTCAAGGAGTAGAACAAAGCAGGGCCTAAGACTGTGGTCTTGCCAAGACCGGTAGGGGCGTGAGCTAATAAGTGCTTGTCATAGTTTAGAGCGTTGACAACATCTTTCAAGAATTCTTCCTGAACCGGCCTCTTTTCTTTATGCGGAAATAATGTTTCATCCATATTCTAAGGCATTAAGCGCATTCTTTTTTTAAAGATTTAGATACTCGAATAAACGTAGAATTTACGAGTATATTGCTATAAAAATAAAAAAGAAGGTGGTAACTTATACTCTGCTCATTACTTTCATAAAGAAGTCTGCGTGGTCTAGCCAGAGTAAGAGGTATAATACACTTGCTGTAAAGACAACTCCTAATGCGAAGAGCGCAAGCTTAGCGTAAAAGCTTCTCTTGTGCCACTTTGCCAACTCTCTCGTCGCGTTAAGCTGGTCTATCTGCAGTTTTTCACTGTAAGAAATCCTATATTTTGTACCGTCCTCTTCTTTCCACTCCATGGGTTCTTTTAATGTCACCATAGTAAGTGTGGTTTGAATACTAATTTATAAACTTTACTATTTCTGAGCAGATTTTCAAGGGTGTTGTGCTATCTTCGCGTATAAGAACATCCATGCCTGCTGCACGTTCCGCTTCAAAATGTCGAGGCTGTCGTTGTTCTCTATCACATAATCAGAAAGCTTAACTTTTTCAAACTGGGGCATCTGTGCGCTTATTCTCTTTACAGCCTCTTCGCGGCCCATGCTGTTGCGTTTCATAAGCCTTCGCAGCTGCTCATCCTCACTTACGGTTACTGTGATGTTGCAAAACATTTTCTTACTGATACCTGATTCGTAAAGCATTGGCGCTTCGATTATAACAATGCCTTTTTTCTTTTTTGTTCGCTTATCAACCTCTTTCCCCACATAAGCCCATACTATCTTTTCCAAGTCTTTGATATTCTCTTTCTGTTCGGAGAAGACTATACGGCTAAGCTTCTTCCTGTCTACTTCTAGCTTATAGTTAAATGCTTTGAGCCCGAACCTCTGGTATATCTTATATTTCAACGCCCAGTTTTTCTTGTATATTCCATGTACGACTTTGTCAGTGTCTATCACATAAGCGCCCAGCTGCTCGAAATACTCGGCAGCCTTGCTCTTCCCAGAGCATATATTGCCTGTTAATCCAATCACATAATGTTCTAACTTTTTTTCAGAACTAGTCTGGTGTGAAATCATCTACGGTAACCTTAAGGTCCTCGTCCTTCTGGATTATACCCCTATGTTTCATGTACTCTTTAGCAAGTATCCAGAAAACAAGCCCTAAGCTTTTCTTACCTTTATTATTGCAAGGGACTATAAGGTCTACATTATTCGCAGTGTTGTTAGTGTCGCACAAAGCGATTATTGGCATGCCTACTTTTACAGCATCGTTGACTGCGTTCTTGTCAGGCCACGGGTCCGTGACGAGCATGATTTTCGCTTCTGTGAAGTTCTCTAACGCCAGGTTGGTCAAAACTCCTGGCGGGTACCTTCCGGTTATGACTCTTATACCTGTTAAGCTTGAGAACAGTTTCGCTGCTCTCCACCCGTTTTCTCGCCTGCAAGTGACTATTATCTCTTCAGGCTTATACTGGGATAAGAACCTTGCAGCGACTCCGATCCTTTCGTCTATCTTTTGAACATTAAGTACTGCTAGCCCATCAGACCTTACTCGGTATATGAAAGGCTCCATATATTTCGTCCTAAACTTTGTTCCGATATGTAGGCCTACTTTTAGGTAAAGGTCCAACGGTATCAAAAATTCTTGCTGTTGAGTCATAGCTCTTTAATGAGAAGTCAAGCATTTATAAATCTAACGTTTCTTAACTGCTTTGATTATTTTATTTATCTGTGCTCTTGCTGCGGCTTCTCCTTGCTTAATAGCATACTCACCTTTGTCAAAGTCTAACCATTCCATCTTCGACAAGTCAGGTTTTATTCGTATACTTGGAGGGTTTAGCAAGAGTTTAAGCTCTGCTACTTCGTTCATCATGAGGTTATGCGACTGTTTTGTGACTTCTAATATTTTCAGCGAGGATAATGACAACGGCTTTTTTTTGACGTTTTTGTACAATGATTTCGGCGATACGAACCATCTAAACGACCTGGGCAGGTTTATCTTGCCTCGTTTTAAATGGTCTTCTATGCATTTAAGCTCGGTTTCTATGAAATCCTGTTTTATACCCTCTAAGAGCTCGCTGTTTTCTTTCTCGGAACTAGCATAAGCTACAGGCTTAGTCTTTCTCATGAAATCTAGGGCTATTAAGGTATTGCAACGTTTCTTCAGTATGCCTGTAGGTATTGGGTCAAGCACTCCTCCGTCAACGAGAATTAAGTCGTCCATTTCTACAGGTGTGAAAACTCCCGGTATTGATATGCTGGCCCTTACTGCGGTAGCTACGTCACCTTTGTAGAATACTACTTCCTTCCCCTCGACTATGTCCACGGCGGTTATAAGCAGCGGTATGTCAAGCTCTTCGAAAGTCTTGTTGTTTATCAGCTCGCGTATGTGTTCCTCTACTTTTTTCCCGCTCACCAGCCCTTTTTCTGGGAGAATAAAGTCTAAAAGCTCACGCCATTGCGTGCTTAGCACCTCATCTTCTAAGCTAAACGATCTCATACCCGAAGCGTACAAAGCGCCTATTACCGCCCCTATGCTTGTTCCCGAAATAATATCTATAGGTATTTTGTACTCTTCAAGCACCCTTAGAACACCAATTGCAGATAGACCATAAGCGGCTCCTCCGCCTATAGCCAGCCCAATCTTTGGCCTCTTTTTCATCAACTATTTATGGGGCTTTTTAGTTTATTAACCTTGGTATTAAAACGCGTTCGTCTCTTACTTGATTATGAGTATGTTAAGCAGCAGAAACACGATGTAGATTATGACTAATGCTGCACCTTCGGACCGGGTTATAGCATTTTGCTTTCTTATATGGCCTCGGAATATAAACAGCATCATCAGCGCAGTCATAAGTATCATCATGGGTATATCAAAGAACAGCCATTTCTGTTCTATATTAAACGGTACGACCACCGCTAGAAGTCCTAAAGTCACTAACAGTGTGAATATGTCTGCTCCGAAAGTTTCGGTAATAGCTATCTTTGTATAATTCTTTATAGTCCCTTGAATAGCTGATGCTACGTTAGGTATTGAAGGGCCTATCGCCCCTATTGTGAGGCCGATAAGCACATCAGATAATCCTGTAAGTTTTGCTATGTCCACCAGGTATCCTGAGAAGATGTAAGAGCCTACCAAAAGCATTAATGAACCTACGATGAACAAGAATATTCCAGGTTTGAAAAGCCCATGCTTAACGTCAAACCCGCTTAATCCGATGACTTTAAGCTCTTCACTGATCTCTTTTATATCTTCTTTCTTCTCTTCCATAGGCCTCCACTTTTCGAAGAACCATACGTTAAGAACGTAAGGTATGAACATTAGTAGCAACACGAGGCCTTCTGAGCGGCTGTAATGCAAGTCCCATCCGAATATTAAGACTATCAGCGCGATTATGAATGCGAACACGCCATCCCTTATGACAACTCTCCTATCGACTGATAAAGGCTTAATAGTGGCGCTTAAGCCTGTCATCAGTCCTATGTTGCAGATTATGGATCCGATTATCACGCCTAAGCTTATCCCTTCGTGGCCGAGGATAAATGCGTAAAGCGCTACAAACACTTCGGGTATGCTAAGCATTATAGAAACTATTATCGAAGCTACAGCGATATAGCTTGTTCCCAGCTTTTCAGCTACAGGCGCTAAAGAGTCAGTCATCCATGCTGAACCTTTCGTAAGAATAATTATTCCTATAACAAGCATCAATATCGTGAATATAAGCTCAAGCATACTTAAACTATTATCTTCAGAATTAATAAACCTATCTAAGAAAGTGTCGCTTAACACAGAAAAATAAGTTTTACAGAATAATCATATTTATAATCAAAAACCTCCATAACAGTTTACGATACTTTAAAAGTGAGGTGATAGTCCGATGGTTGCAGAGTTCTGGGAAGAAGAGGAAGAAAGTAAAGAGTTCAACAAAGTAGTTATGGAATGCTCTAAGTGCAAGCTGAAGTTTTACGCATCACAGCTCAAGCTTGACCCTCAGACTAACATGATGGTATGCACTAACTGTTACAATTTTACTGCTAAAAACCCTAAAAAGTCGGGAAATATAAAGATGACAGTAATAAAAGACAGGCACCCTGTTAGGCACTCTAAAGAAGAAACAACAGGGGTTTTAACTAAGGTGAAAAGCGTTTTTAGGAAGCCTTAGTGAAACATTCTATAAACCAGATAAAAAAAAGATTTTTAAACATGACAGTATACTATCTAAATAGGTTTATGACCCTAAGGAGGCGATCATCATATGGACACTAACAAAAAGACTATCTGCGAACAATGCAGGAAACAAGTGCTTATTTCTGATATAAAATACGTAGCTAAAGGTAAAGACTCAGCAATAGCTCTCTGCTCAGAATGCAGGTCCTCAAAAGAGAACATGGCAAAATCTGCTCCAGGTAAGCCTAATTTCAAGCCTGAGCCAAAGAAAGTGGCATTTGTCAGCCCAGACACTAAGAAAAAAGTCTACTTCTGTTCTATATGCAAATACAAATTCAAAGTTGATGTTTCTAAAAAGAGCAAGATAGTATGTCCGTTCTGCGGCAGGACTAACGGCATAGAAGAGCATGAGGTACAATCGGCTGATGAATTAGTCCAAAAAGCAGATTCTGACTAAGGAAAATGGCAGAAATTAGGGACAAATGTGCAGTTTGTGGAAAAGAAATAGTAATAACTGATGAGAAGGTTATAGCTTATTTAAAGAATGCCCAAGGTAAAGATAAAGGGACTAAGCTTTACTGCAGCGAGGCTTGCAAGAAAAAAATAAAACACCAGATCGAAGGCAGCTTAGACGTCGGCGAGATATTCTCATGAGGGATTTTGTACGCCAACAGTCCAGCCTAAACTGCCCATAAGTTTTTTCTTAATCTTCTTTTCAACTTTCTTATCCACTTTGAAAGGTCTTACCTTCCGCTCCCACACAAGCTTCCCTTTTTTGTAAACTTTTATTACCCTATGAAGAGGTATCGAAGATTCGCCTATAATAAAAAACTCATCCTCGACTCTAGAAATACTCTTGAACTTAACTCTTACCTCCTGCTGCAAGACCCGGTCTAGATATGATATTTCATAATCATCATGATTTTCGCTCCACTTCACTTTGTTCAACAAGTCCCTAATCCGCATCATTTACAGAAATACCTTTTAAAAAAATAACCATTTTTTTATTTTCAGTCTATTACTAGCCCACATTTTTTGCAGTAAAGCTCGCCGTTCTTATTAATAACCTCCCCTTTGCAGTCCGGACACTTCTTAATCTCTTTAGGCTTATTACTGCTATCTTCTGTTTCTTCCTTAATCACCTTTTTCATAATCTTTAGTAATCATCGCATTATTTATAAAAGTTTGGTTTCAAAGAACGGTCTTATCGCTGCAAAAACAAAAAGTTTTATAAAAAACCGAAAACCAGTCAAAAGTTGAAAAAATGAAAAACTACCACATAATAATACTGGGCCCGCCTGGCTCAGGTAAAGGAACACAGGCAAAGATGATCGCAGAAAGGTATGGCCTAGAGCACATATCGACAGGTGACATCTTCAGAGCGAAGAAAAATGAAGACTCAGAACTTGGAAGGACTATAAAAGACTTGATAGATAACGGCAAATACGTGCCTGATGACATAACAATAAAGATCGTAGAGGAAAAGCTTGGAAGTGTAAACAAAGGGTACATACTGGATGGATTCCCGAGGACGATACCTCAAGCTGACGCTTTGAAAAAATTCTCTAGCATAGACTATGTTATCTGCATAGGGGTTTCAGACAAGACATTGGTAAGCAGGATATCTTCCAGGCTTATGTGCCCGTGCGGAGAGAGTTATAACAAAGTGACTAAGCCTCCAAAAGTGAAAGGCAAATGTGATAAGTGCCAAAAAAAGCTTTACCAACGTGATGACGAGAAGCCAAAAGTAGTGAAAGAACGGCTAAAGGTGTACAATGAGAAAACTAAGCCTTTACTTGACTACTACAAAGACGTCCTAGTAGACATTGACGGGGAACCAGACATCCCACAAGTATTTGAACAGATAAAGAAAGTTCTAGACTAAAAATAAAAAATATTTCTTTTTTATTATTTATTTTTTAAAAAAAAAGTAATATGCTTACTTTAATTTGTAAGCGTAAACGAAGTGCCTGCTTTTCAGCCTGCCTTTGTCTTTTATTACTTTTCTAGCGTCGCCAACTTCTACTTCTCCGTGCTCTATCATTCTTCTCAGGCTGGCTTGCACAGAACCCAGGCTTACATCAACTCTTTCGGTTATCTCCCTGCTTAACCACCATTTACCATCTTTTAATGCTTCTACGATTTCGGCTTGCCCCATTTTTTCAGCTCCCTTATTTTTTTCTCTTCAGACAAGAATCACACCTGTATTGAGGTATGTGAACATGCTCTGTCTTCATGACCATGAATTCCTTTCCGCATTCGCAACAATCAACTTTGATATCATCCATATAATCTCAAACCCCCTATGATGAGAAGAGGGATATTCTGGTGGTTTATAAGGATTTCTAAATTCCAGAATCACAATCAGCTTTGTGTCACTAGTTCCAAGTTCTTTCCTTGCTTCAATGCAGAGCTCAAGGCTTTTCCTAGCTTGCTCTTCTTATGGACCCTTATCTCTCCTTTTTTTGACGCTGTTGCGGTAAAGACAAATTGCTTGTCAATGTAGAAATCTATGTTTGCGCCCATTTCTTTCACATAAAAGCTAAGCCTTTGATTGTCTTCGCTTAGGTCGTATTGTAGATTTTTCTCAGATCCTGGCGCTTCTTCTTGCAGTTCTTGCACGTCTATATGCAGGCCGGTTTTATGTTCTATCCCTTCGACTGTCTGTCCTGATTTGCCTATCACCTTAGCTATGTCTGCTTTTGGCACGTATACCACTGCTTTGTTGGCTGAGATTATCTCGACTTTGGACTGCTCAGTGAATTTTGAGAGTATCCTTTGCAGCTGCTTCTCTGCTAATGATTTCAAGGCGTTAGACTCTTTTGCCATAACTGGCACTACGACTGTTTCTTCTCCGTAGCTGTATATCTCGAACTGCAATGCGTTAGATTCAAAGTCTCTCACTTCCACTACTGGTCTTGCGAGATCTGCTTCGGTCATCCCTGAAGGGACTTTAACAGTTATTTTTATACTTAACACTTTATCTATTTGTCCATCCCTTATGAATATGACCGTGTCTATGACCTGGGGTATTACTCCTAGGTCTATTCTTCCTACAAACCTTTGTATAGCATCTACGGGGTTGGTCGCGTGTATTACCCCGACAAGCCCAATTCCTGATAGTCTTAGGTCTGCGAATAGCCTGAAGTCTGCAGTATTTCGCATCTCGTCGAATATGGTGTAATCCGGTCTTGATAACAAGAGTATGTCATGTATTTCTTGTGCATCACCATGGGATATTGCATATTGTGTTATCGTCTCAGGAAGTACCAAGTCTCTTGGAGCTTCTATTGTTTTGACGATTTTGTCTTTTGACGCGTAAAATTTAGCCATCGCTGCTGCGAAAGTGGTCTTACCATTACCGGGGGCTCCAGCCACTAGTACGCCTTCGGCTTGGTCTGTAACTCGGGTCTTTAGTTTTTCTGAGATATTATACTCATCTAGCCCTAACTGTTTTATAGGCCTCACAGCGGTTATCTCCCATCCATCTGAGAATGGTGGTCGGGTTATTACAATCCTGTAAAGCCCCATCTGGACTATTGTGCTTCCTTCTCTTTGGATCTCGATGAAGCTGTCTTTCCGCATCTTTGTGCTTTCGATTATCTCTTTGGATACCTCTTTAAGTTCTTCTTGAGTTAGTAATTCTTCCTTGAGCTTTATGAACTGCCAGTTCCCGGGCATGCCTTTCTTTGCTATTGGCTGAACGTTCTCTCTTAAGTGAACTGACATTGTTGTTTCATCAAAGAACCCATCTAGTTTTACTTTTTTGAACTCTTTTTCTTTAGGCTCGATTAGTAAGTATTTTATCCCCCTGGCTTCTGAAACCCTAGCTTGGACTTTATCTGCGGTTATCAGCGTAGCGTCTACTTCCCAAGCGAGCT
>VGLX01000027.1 GCA_016866645.1 Candidatus Woesearchaeota archaeon
CACGATTTACAGGGATGACTATAAAGAACTGCTATGCCTGCTGCCTAAGAAAAAAGTTGATTGCTCGTCTGCGGATTACTACTAGGCTGTTTTAGAACATCTTTCTTACGCTGTCAAGCGTGAATAGTATTATCGCATGCGCTTGCATCTGCGTAGGGTAGAACGGTTCTTGTTTCTTATGTACAGATGATATTCTTACCTGGTTTATCAGGTGTATCTGCTGTGTCAACCCGGGGTCGAACTTAACGTTTTTTTCGGTCAGCTTGGCTATCAAATTGCCCAGCCCTATACCTGGGCTTTTTTCCAATGCATCGTTGCCGGTTATCTCATAGTACTTCCTGTGCAGGATAGTCTCTAGTATCCTTCCGCAGATTATAACCGCTGACCTGTAGCACTCTGCCTGGTAGCACTTGCTCAGTTCCTTCAAGTCCGCTAAGACCTCTTCCTTAATATCCGGGTGCAGGTTAGGTATCCTGAAGTCCAGCTGCTGGGCAACAGGCGCTTCTTTAACTTGGTTTAGCTCTTTGCCTATCTGGTTTAGGAGGTTTAGCATCTGCTTAGTGTCCTTGTTGCTATACGCTATGCCTAAGTCCTCTGAGAGGTTAAGAAGGCTTAGTACGTGGCTTTGGTTAGGCTCTTCGCTCCCAAGCTTAGCCAGCTCCCACATCTTCTTCCTTATCAGGGTTGTGTTCCTTACAATCGTGTTCTTGTAGGAGTCTACTTTCTTGTTTTTCAGGCTAAGCCTTAAGGTATCTGGCTTCTTGGTTAAGTCTGCGTTGTGGTAAGCCGCGTTTATCAAGGCGTCTTCTAATTCTTTCACCGAGTTTTTTAGCGTGTTTAATACCATAGTTATATCAGTTCTGTATGCTTGGAAAGTATTTATATTTTCTGTAAGTTGAGAATGTATTTTTCACGCGATTATAAAAACAAGAGCAATAACACTACTATTAAGTAACTACTAATAGTAAGGTTTATAAACCACCATATCACCACAAACCTACTAATAAAATCTAAAAACTACACCCTAAACGGGACCGCGCCAAGCCGCAACTTTCAACTCAAAACCTTTGAGACGAAAACCTGACGGCCATAAAGATTAACAAAAGTCTTTGAAACAAATGCGGGAACACCTGATGAGCGTCAAGTGTTAAGGAACACTAATTCTCCAACGATAGCTGTGCTTACACCGACGGCAAAACCCTTCTTGGAAGACCTGAAACTACCCGAAAAACCAGTGGAAACACCGTTAAAACAATAAATAACCCCATAGCAAAGGAGGTGCAAAGATGTTAGAAGTTCTCAAAAGTATAGCAGTAAAAATCTCAGAAGCGTACGACAAGCTGTTCAAAACATGGCCTCGGCTGATAATCTTCTTCCTCGCCTGGTTCGTAATCCTCAGATTCCTGCCAGAAAACATCGGAAGTATCATCGGATGGGCTCTCGTGATTTTCATCATCACAGGAATAATCGGAAGGAGATGGAGGGTGAAAAAGTAACGGTCACTTCTGCTAAAAGCATTAGTGGCTAAACCGCTAACAATCTAACAAGTCTATCTAACAAGGAGGTGGTATGATGTTAAGGCTTATTATTTACTTGCTCATTATCGCAGCTTTCTTCTTAATCATCCGGAAATGGGCAAAAGAGGACAAGAGAGAAAAAGAGCTCCGCGAAGCCCAGGAAAAGAAAGAACAGCCCGCAGTAGACTCAGCAGCCGTGAAGCTGGAGGAAGAGAACAAGAAAGCAGAAGAAGATCTCGAGAAAGAGAAAGAAGACCTGAATAATGGCTGATGCGGGAAACACTAAACCAGGACCTGTAAGGTTCTGAAACAATCAACCTTTCAACCAATCCAAAAAACGGAGGAACAGTTCTTATGCAACAGACAATCGATCTCAACAGCAAATGGCTGAAGCGCGGCCTATTACTCGCAGGAATAGTGGTCGCAAGCATCATCATCATGGTAGGCATGTTCGGCATCAACGATGCAGGATACTACTCAATCGTCCAGTACCCCTGGGGCAAGATCAATGTCGTAACAACCCCTGGGTTCTACACCCAGCTGTTCGGCAAAGTCACAGTATACCACAAAGAAGGGACTTACGCATTCGTCATCCCCACCAAAGCGGATTTGGAAACAAAACAGGAAGTCCCAGCAACAAAAGATGAGCAGTTGAGCTCAGTCGTGACACAGGCGCTGCCAGTCAGGTATAATGACGGTGGTACTGGGCATATCTACGGCAAAGCCAGGTTCAGGATGCCAGGTGAAGAGCAAGACATCCTCAAGATCCACTACGCCTTCAGGAGCTATGCTCACCTGGTGGACGCATTGTACAAGGTCACGACCCAGAACGTCATGAACCTCACAGCTTCATTGATGTCAAGTGAAGAGTCATACACCACCGCGAAAGAGAAGTTCCAGAGATGGGCAGAAGATCAGATGGTCCTCGGGCCTTACGAAACAGATACACTTAAGGTGAAGGTGGAAGGCCAGACTGGAAAGACAGAAGAGATTGAGAAAGCCACCATCAAGTACGGCCAAGACGAAAAGCCGCTTCACGGCAAAAGCCCGTTCGCAGACTACAAGATCACAGTAACACAGGTGCAGGTCACCAACTGGACTTACGAGCCCAAGACATTGGATCAGATCCAGAACAAGAGGACAGCCTTGATGGCTATCGTCCAGGCCAAGGCAGAAGCTGAAAAAGCACTACAGGAAAAGATCACGGCAGAGGCCAAAGGTCTTGCCAACGTCATGACCGCGAGATATGAAAAAGAAGTTGAGAAGACCAGGGAAACAGTGGATGCAGAGAAAGTGAAAGCGGTTGCGGTCATCAATGCCACAAAAGAGGTAGAGGTCAACAAGCAGAAGCTTGAGGCAGCGAAGCTTGACCAACTCACAGCTGAGAAGGAAAAGCTTGCCCAGATTGAAAGAGGCAAGGGTGAAGCCGAAGCAAGAAGGCTGAAGATGGAAGCTGACGGCGCCTTGGAGCAGAAGCTGAAGGCCGCTGTCGAGATTAACAAGAACTACGCCGATGCGATTAAACAGCATCAGGGACCGTGGGTGCCTAGCATCGTGATAAGCGGAAGCGATGGTAAATCTGGCGTGAACGGTGCCCAGACCCTGATTGACCTTCTCACGGCAAAGACGGCGAAAGACATCGGGCTTGACATGACAATTCCTAGCAAGCCGAAAGAGAAGAAGTAACCTTCGCAACAGGGTGGGACTAGTTCTCCCTGAGGGCTTTTCTCACCCTTTTCTATACTTAAATCTAACTCATAAGAAGGGGGTAATGTTATGAAGAAGATGTTAAGCATCATAACACTCGCAGTGGCCATCATCGGACTGAGCATAGGCTTCGCACCGAGGGACGCTCACGCGTGGGCACAGATCACATTGCAGAACGACACGCCCTACACCTTGGACCTTTACGTCGACGGTAACTATGGCTGCCGGGCATTGCCCAACATGTTCTGCACCACACAGATTCCAGCCGGGAACCATACGTTCACAGCAGTAGCAGCTGGCGGGCAGGGGTCGATATCTGAAGGACCGGTCTACATCGAAGACGGATCCAGCCCAACCTGGACAGTGTTTATAGAACAACAGTAACCCCTAAGGAGGAAGTGAACTTCTAAGATTCTGTTTGCTTCCTCCTTTTTACCTTTGGAAATAACAAGGCATTATGTCTTGAAAATATAAAAAATCTAAGAAAAGGAGGATTTCATGAAAAAAGTCGCATTAATCTTATCCATGTTGTTTCTTTTGTGCAGTTTCTCATATGCGGCAGAAGTCGGTGATAAAGTGACGGTCACAGGCGAACTGGTAAAAGTTGTAGCGATAGGCGGGGAGACCACTGGCTGGGCGATCAAAACTGACCAACCTTTGGATATCGGTGGCAAAGAAACAATGCTTATCGAAATCGACATGATGGGCAAGAAGATCAACCTGCTCCCATTTGAACACCAGTACGTCCGAGTCACTGGAAAGCTGGTAAAACGCCACGGTGTTGAAAGAGGAACCTACTGGGTCATTGAGGTTGAAAAGTTCGAAACTAACTTGATACAGAAGTAGACTACTACAGAAAGGGGCTATTTCATTTCGCATCGGATTTAGTCCCCTTTCTTTTTTTGGCTATATATTGGATAACCAATATTATTCCTAAAAACGCATACGAATCATTCTTCTTTTGGAACCATAGCAGAGCAATCGGTAAGCAGCCCGTATTAAGATAATATTTATAAACGCCGCATATATACCTTTAGATTACCATGCTAGGAAACTTCGGAATCACGGAAATACTGCTTATAGCGTTCATAGTGCTGCTAGTTTTCGGGCCTAAGAGGCTTCCGCAACTGGCTAGGAGCTGCGGCGAAGCAGTCAACGAGTTCAAGGACGCTATGAACAGCGGCAAGAAAGGGAAAAAGCTGAAAGGGTAAGGCTTTTAAATTTCTGAAAAATAGGAATTCCTTAATGAGAGAGGCCATAATTTCTCACTTAGAAGAGCTGAGGGCAAGGATGGTTATAGTTTTAATAACTATAGCCGTGCTTTTCGTCGCAGGATTCTTCGCAAGCGATTACGTGCTAAGGCTCTTAGAACAAAGCTTTGTAACGAGTAATATCTCTTTGGTCTCGACTACACCTTTAGAGTTCGTGTACGCCAAGATGAAAATCGGACTATGGGTCTCTTTGATGCTTTCTTTCCCGCTGATAGTCTACGAAGCGTTCATGTTCGTAAGGCCTGCGATGAGAAAGCATGAGAAGAGGCTGCTCAACGCTTTGCTTCCTTTCAGCATGTTCCTGTTCTTGGCTGGTGCAGCGTTCTGCTATTTCATACTCTTAAAGCTAGGACTGGGCTTCTTCGCGAGCATGGCCTCTGAAGCAGGCGTAGAGAACCTCTGGAATGTCAACAAGTTCGTAAGCTTCGTGTTCATAAGCTGCGCAAGCCTGGGCCTGATATTCCAGATGCCCATAATCATCTACCTGCTGAACAAGCTGGGGATAATAAGCGTGGAAACTTTAAAGAACAACAGGAGGTATGTCATAGTCGGGATTTTCGTGTTCGCAGCTGCGATAACGCCTCCGGATGTCGTCTCGCAAGTCTTAGTCGCGATACCCGTGCTGGTGTTATACGAAGTGAGCATACTGATAGTGAGGATTTTAAGATGAAGAAAAAAGTCTTTTTCGCAACAACAGCCCTAGGATTCTCTGCTGTGATAACCCAGTTGTTAATCGTTAGGGAATTCTTGAATGTTTTTTACGGCAACGAGCTGATAATCGGCTTGATACTTGCCAACTGGCTGCTGCTTACAGGCTTAGGGAGCTGTTTAGGGAGGTATTCTGAGAATATCAAAGACAAGCAGAAGGTTTTAGCTTTGCTGCAGACGATTCTTAGCTTACTGCCAGTAGCTTCCTTGTTCGCTGTGGGCTTTGTTAAGAGCAAGATTTTCTTCCCAGGCGAGCTGGTCAGCCCTGTTAGCGTTTTCGCATCGTCATTCCTCATACTACTACCGTTCTGTCTGATATCCGGGTTCTTGATCACTCTCGCATGCTCAGCGTCTTATTTCAGGAAAATCCCTGAACAGATAGGGCTAGTATATTTTTGGGAGAGCGTAGGAAGCATCATAGGCGGCTTAGCTTTCAGTTTCTTGTTGGTCTTTTTCTTGAGCCCTTTCCAAACCGCTTTAGTGCTGCTGGTCGTCAACCTTCTTTCAGCGTTCCTGATGAGCAAAAGCGCAATCACAAAAGCGTCCGTAATCTTCTTAGCATTAGCCTGCATAACAGTTTTTTTTAGCATAAACCCTGACAGGTTATCAACTAGCGCCCTCTATCCCGGGCAGGAAGTTGTGGAGCAGGTAAACTCGAAGTATGGCAGGCTTACTGTCACGAGAAGCATGGACCAGCTGAACTTCTTCGAAAACGGCATGATGCTTTTCTCGACTGACAGCGTCATCAATGATGAGGAGACCGTGCATTACGCGATGTCTCAGTACGAAAGGCCTAAGAAAGTGCTCCTGATATCAGGCGGTGCTTCTGGAATAACAAAAGAAGTATTGAAGTATGACATAGGCACTATAGACTACGTAGAGCTTGACCCGAAGATAGTCGAGCTTGGCAGGAAGTACACGACCAACCTTGACAGCGTGAGGATACGGGCCATTAACAGTGACGGCAGGCGTTTCGTAAAACAGACAGAGGAGCAGTACGACGTCGTGCTTATCAGCCTTCCAGACCCGAGCACTGCGCAGATAAACAGGTTCTACACCTTAGAGTTCTTCCAGGAGCTTAAGGGGAGGATGAGCCCTAACGGCGTAGTCTCACTGAGGATAAGCTCGTCAGAGAATTACCTGAGCGAAGAAGCAAAGAGGTTCAACTCAGTAGTTTATAACACGCTAAGAGAAGTTTTTAAGAACGTGCTCATAATACCAGGGGATGATAATTTCTACATCTCCTCGGATAAGATGCTCAGCTATGACATCGCTAATCTTCTGAAAGCCAAGAACATAGAAACCGAGTATGTCAACCAGGATTTCATCAAAGGCAAGATAACCAAAGACCGGATCGATTACGCGAAAGGGTTCATCGACGTTAAAGAAGGAGTCAACAAGGACTTCAGCCCGGTAGCCTACTACTACCACCTGCTGTTCTGGAAAGAGAAGTTCAAAACAAACATTTTACCCGCTGTATTGATATTAGCCATAATCGTTGCAGTGTTCGTTTTAAAGTCAAAGCCTTTAACAGTTTCGATATCAGTGGTAGGGTTCTCTGTCATGTCTTTAGAGCTTATTATCATGCTCGGGTTCCAGATAATCTACGGCTACGTTTACAGCATGCTCAGCCTGATCATAACCCTGTTCATGATAGGCCTTGCTGCAGGAGCGTATTACTCCAACAATAAGCTGAAAGATAAAAGCTTTGAGACATTCGTGAAGAACCAGCTGTTCATAGCAGGCTATGCTACAGCGCTGCCATTCATACTGATAAGCATGTCTTATCTCAAAGACGAGGCGCTTGTCTTCTTATCATCGACCATCCTAATACCATTGCTGGTAATTGTTTTGGGTTTCATGGCCGGCTTCGCTTTCCCATTAGCCTCTAAGCTCAGCTTTGACACCGTCGAGAAAACATCTGCTAAGGTCTACGCGGCAGACCTGATAGGCTCCTGCCTCGGAGCGATAATAATAAGCGTCGTCCTTATACCCTTGCTTGGGATAACCCAGGTGTGCATGATAATAGCCTGCCTTAACATTGCGGCTTCTTGGATGATGTGGAAGAAAGTCTAATCTTTGAACTCTGATTCGTGGAACACTTCCGCCTGGTAGGTTAAGACTTCTGTGCTCGTGTCTTTCCAGCAGTCAGCGTTAGCTCCGCCTTTGACGCACAGGCTTGAGAGGAAGGATGGCTTGTCAGGGAACGCGTCCCAGACTTGAGGCAGGTAGGTTGACTGGTGCCATCCGGATTTCAACACTACTCCGTCGACCATCGGCCTGAGCTTGGCTTGTAAGTCTTCTCCTGAGCTGAACTCCAATTTTTCAGGGACTGTCAGCACAGATATTTCCACGCCTAGGCTTTTGCTCTCATCATAACTTACCGGCTGGAACCTTGAGTCGCGCAAGGCAGCGTTTACAGCGTTGTCTATCACGCATCTGTAAAGCTCCTCCTGCGGGAGTATGTGGCCGATGCATCCTCTTAGGTTGCCGTTAGAGTCTAGCGTGACGAAGCAGCCCTGGACCTTTTTCAAGTTCGCTGAGAGCTTTGCCTCGTCGACTTCTGGCTTTTTGCCGTCTTTAAGGTAAGAGTTCAACGTCTCTCTCGCCAGACCTAGCAAGAATTTCTTGTCTTCCTCTCTTATGATTTCTTCGTAAAAAGCTATCGAGGAGTATCCGACCACTTTGGACTTGTCGCCTGCTGTGTCTCCAGAATTCCTGTAGTCTAGCAGTTCCCCTTTCCAGCCTAAGTCTTTGGCTATGAGCATCAAGGTGAGGATAGGTATTTTTCCGCAGGCTTCGCATTCAGCAGCTGTCTTGCTGATCTCTAAGGCGGGTATGGAGTCAGTGCATTTATTGTCCAACTCTTTAGCCTCTTCGTAAGTGTGGTAATGGCTTAAGTCAGTGCTCACGACTATCAATGTTTTGTCATCGACGTATTTTCTCAACACAGCAGCTAAGATCATAGGGTCGGTGTTGCCGGTAAGCACGGGTATTATCTTGAAGTCTTTCAAAGTCTTCTGCAAGAACGGCAGCTCGACTTCTAAAGAATGCTCTTTCGGAGCCTCCACATAATTGTAATAATCTTCTTTTCTCAGCTCTTCAACTTTTGGAGAAAGCTCCACTAAGCCGAGAGGGGTCTTGTAATGAGTGACGTCGTCTATGGTGAAGCCGTTGACGAACACTTGATGGCTGGCGCCTATGAGAATGACTGTTTCATAATTCTTCCCCTCTAATTGTTTGAAGCCGTAGCCTGCTGTCTGCCCAGAATAGATGTAGCCCGCGTGAGGGACGATTAATGCTTTCAGATGGCTTATCTTCTTGTCCTCAGGAGTGTTAAGGAAAGACTCCACCATCATCGAAAGCTCTTCTGCGTTTCCAGGATAGAACGCTCCTGCTACTGCCGGCTCCCTGGCCCTTATGCTCTTCTCTTCAACCTTCTTTTCGCCGTGAAAATACCAGACGCCAACGATGAAGACTAATAAGACTATCATGAGCAGTGAATACCTCTTGTATTCCTTGAAAATTTTCAAAACCTTCTTCATTTCCAAACACCAGATATTTTCTGTCCGCAGAACTTGCAAAAACCGTCCTGCAACCCGACAAGTCCGGTAGTATACCCTACTCTTTGGATTATAAGTTTTTCGCATTTAGGGCAGTAAGTGTTCGCGTAATCAGTGCCTGGGACGTTGCCGATGTAAACGTAGTCTAAGCCCTCATCCATCGCTGTTTGTCTTGCCTGCTCTAAAAATCTTATAGGCGTCTGGGGGAGGTGGGTTAGCTTGTACAACGGCGAAAACCTTGAGAAGTGCAAAGGATAATCCTTGCCTATGTTGCTCACAAGCCATCGGCACATGTCCCTGATCATGTTAATATCGTCAGTCCAGGAAGGCACTACTAAGTTCGTGACTTCGAACCAGACCTTCTCCTCTTTCAAAGTCTTCAACGTGTCAAGTACGGTCTGCAACTTGCCGGAGCAATACTCACGGTACGTATCCTCTTTGAAGCTTTTCAGGTCTATATTGGCGGCGTCTAATACTTTGCAAAGGTCTTTTAAAGGCTTCTCGTTAAGCGAGCCGTTGGTAACCCAGACGTTCTTAACATTTTTCTGCCTCGCTAGCCTGGAAGTGTCAAGCATGTACTCGTAAAAGGCGGAAGGCTCAGAATAAGTGTAGGCTATCGAAGCGCAATTTGATTTCAAAGCGTTGGCTACGACCGCTTCAGGCATCATGTCCATGTTTTGGGTGTCTTCCGGCCTGGATTGCGATATCTCCCAGTTCTGGCATCCTAAGCAGCGGTAAGTGCATCCGGCAGCAGCTATGGAAAAAGATGTCGTCGATGGCAAGAAATGGAGCAAAGGCTTCTTCTCTATAGGGTCTACGTGCACAGCGCAAGGATTGCCATAAGCTAAAG
>VGLX01000028.1 GCA_016866645.1 Candidatus Woesearchaeota archaeon
AACTATCGGAAGAAAAGCCTAAAACACAAGAGAAAAACCTTAGTCTCAAAATCGAGAAAGAAGAGCTTGACAAGGCTTTGGAAAAGATTCGCAACGTAAGAGACCATGAAGTATTCTCAGAAATCCGACCTTTATTAGAAAAAACAGGCTATACGTTGATGGAGAATAAAAAACGTTACGAATACTGGATCAAACCAGCGATGTCCGATGAGAAATATCTCTTCATAAGAGTGAAAGATAAAACTAAGCATTACACTTTCTCAATAGTAGAAGAGAACAATCTGGAAAAGTTTTGCCAAAAATTTGAATATGAAAATAAACGAATCCCTTTAAATATATTCTTGACAACTGTTGCTATCGCTGTAGGAGCAACATCATCTGCATATCTACCATTCTACCTCAAAGCTGAAACACAAATACTTCCTATTGTAGGAATACTAGGAGCGATTGTTATATTCTTTGCTGGAATATGTTCAATGGAGTATATGCAAAAATATACTAATGAGAAAAACAAGAAGGACACGGAAAAATATTGTATACGTCTTATAAGAAATGAGGGAGAGGCTTTGAAATGGGCGTTCAGCTGAGGCGTGACTTTAACATTTGTCCGTGATTTCTGATTTTATTTTCCAGAAGAAATTGGGGTTGAGCATAAGCTTTTTCTTGAAGAAAGTATTATGTAATGATTAGTGGAGGCTAAGATGTGAAGGCGTTTTTGTAGCCTTATCTTAGCCTTACGTAAGAATCTAGTCTTAGTTAGTGATAACTGGGTTCTTGGATTTTAAAAAACTTTTGGAGGTTGAAAAAAATGTTGTTTAACGAAGTAGATGCAAAACTCGATTACTTCATGAATGGAGAAAAACCATCCGTGAAGGAAATTTTTGAAAAACGGTTTGCTGAGCTAAGGAAAAACAGTGAGTCGAAGAAGGGTTTGTTCTTAGATAAGGATGATGTGTTACGGGAAAGAAGTCCCGTATGTTCTGGTTGTTCTTCTGTTAAAGTGAGAAAGAATGGTTATCATCTGAGCGGATCTTCTTTTTTGAAAAAACTTGGTTTTTCAATCAAAATAGGACAGTACGAATGCTTGAACTGTAAGTGTTCATGGTCGGTTGACGCTACCCAACTTTTTGAACTGTTAAACTATTTTAAACGAGAAGTGAGAAAGCTTGCTGTGCTTATAAGATCTGAAAAGAATTCTTTGAATAAAACAAGTCTTTTACTAGAAAAATTTGTTGATAAAAATTACAGTCATACGAGCATAAAAAGATGGTATGACCAACAAACAATGAACATAGAAGAGCTAAATAACAAAATTTTTTCAGGTTATTACGTTTATGATGAACAGGAGGTGAAAGTTGGAGGTGAGAAAAAACAAAGGCTCGTATTAAGAGACGTGACACACGAACGACCTTTCGCAGAGGGAATAACCGATGATAAAGAGAAAGAAACGATCAGAAAATTTTTAATGAAAAACCTAAAGGGTAAGAAACGCGTTTCTTTAACCGTTGATGGAGACCAATCTTACCCGAGCATAATCACTAAAGATTTGAAAATGAATTACCAGAATGACATCGTTCACCTATTTAAAAACATAATAAAAGATTTCAGAAACGAATGCGGTTACGGTTTAGGAAAGAAACACTTACACCTGATGGATGAACTTAAGAAACAAGAACTGTTCGACATCTTTTACCCAAGAAAAGAACTAATCACCCTCATAAAAAACGGGCTTAAAAAAATTAGACAAGATAAAAGACGAAAATTATAAAGAAGAAAAAGACCAAGAACTACAAAAAAAGCTCAAAAAAGTGAAGTATGAGCGGAAGAAGCAAAGAAGAAGAAAAAATTACGTACATGAACACGAAAACTACACGATGGAAGAAGCCAAGAAAAAATTTGAAAAGATCAAACTCCTAAAATCACTCTACCCCAAACCAACACGAGCCAGGATAAGCAAGCTCGAAAAAGAATGGGAACACTACACCCTTTTTCTCGTTGACAAAAACGTGCCACCAACAAGCAACCTTGCAGAACAATACTATTCATCAACATTACAAAGATCAGAAAAAAAGAAATTCAGGAACGAAGAAACGATCAATAAATTCCTCAAAATTGAACGATTGAAAAAAGCAGGAATACTACCCATCCTATTAAGCGGATTAAGCTTCATAGAAATCCTAAAACTATCCCTAAAACTATCCCTAAAACTATCCCTAAAACTATCCCTAACTACTTAAAAAACAACCTTCACTTCCCATGGAACTAAGAAAAATCACGGACTAATGTTCGTGTCACGGTGGACAAGCTTCAGAATGACCGAACAATACTTATGATTACCAGTATTATCAGTACTGACACTATCAGCACAGGCATCAACCCGTATTCTGAGAAGGGGATGTTGTAAGATTTCATGTTATAACGCTCAAGCATCCTGATCACCTTCTTAGACTCATCCCATCGCAAGCCTTCGATTACCTTGTCATATAAGTAACCGTTGAGCCTGTAACCGAAAATTTTTGAACGGCCGTAGTAGAATTCTATAAGCCTCCTTCCCTCCCAGGTAACGATGACATGGTTGGCTTTCTCCTTGTTAGTCTTCACTGTATTTTTTGGCCTTCCGAATATCGTAGACGGGAGCTTTGAGTTGTACCAGTCTATCTTCACTCCGCCATAGGCCATCTTAAATATGTCTAGGAACTCGTACAAGTCACGTTTTATCTTCTCGCTCTGCTCGTATTTAGGGAGCCTGAACCTGACGTTCGTGACGTATCTCATGCTAGTTAGATTATAGTTATTACAGTTTAATAAGAGTTTTGAATTTTTGTAGGGCATACCGGATAAAGCGCAATGTTGTATTATACCTGTCACCGAAACGCTTAAAAGATTACTTCGACACTCCCGAGCTTAAGAAGGTCTAAAAAAATGGCAATAATAATGGACACCCATATCCACTCAAAGGCTTCAGACGGCCTCTGGACACCTACAGAAGTTGTGAAGCAAGCAAAGTCCAAAGGGTTAGAAGTTATAGCTTTGACAGACCATGACACTACGTTCGGAATACCTGAAGCGCAGAAAGCAGCTGAAGAGTCAAGCTTAAGACTGGTTCATGGCATCGAGATAGACGCAAAACATGAAAAAGGGAGCATCCTAGTCGAGGACATAGAGCTCCTAGGGCTGAATATAGACATTGCGAAGATGCAAGAGTTCGTCGATAAGAGGTTCGAGTCCAGGCTGAAATCCTTGGGATGTTATATTAAAGCGTTCAACACTTACATAAGCTCAGCAGACTTCACAGCAAAGAATGAGAACATGAGCTACAAGCTGATAAGCCCTCATGAGGTCTCTACAGACATGATAATCTCGTGGAGGCAGGAAAAAGACAATTACCCTAACCCTAAGCCTTTCCTTTCCAAATGGGACATGGTCTATTATGTGCTTGAGAATTTTGTCAACCCTTCAGAAGACGTTGAGAAAATAAAGAAACGCGACAGGCTCTACTCCTCAAGGTTTAAGGACGAGTATGATTTCTGCTTCAAAGAGAAAGAGGAGAAGCCTTCTTTTTTCGAAGCTATAGACGCTGTAAAGAAAGTTGGAGGCCTGGCAGTATTAGCGCATCCCGGAACCTCAAGAGGATATAAGAACGGGATGTTCAAAGAATGGGAATTAGACGAGAAAGACTGGTTCTCTGAATCTCAGGATAAGTATACGCCTTATCTTTTTGTAAAAGAGCTCGTAAGTAAAGGTCTGGACGGGGTCGAGTCTTATTATTACAAAGGCAGCGATATCCTGCATGGGCCTGCCCAAGATGTTATTAATAAGTATTTTGTGAAGATGGCTGAAAAGCTTAGCATAATGGTCACGTACGGCTCTGACTGCCACGGCCCTAAGGGCAACGGCCCTATGATGGGCTTGTTTGGTTCTGAAAGCGTATACATATGATATAAGGCGTATAAGCCAGGTTTACGGTACTGGACAACTGGACAGGTGTGTGGCGAGGGTTTATAAACCAAAAATGACATATACAGTAGTAAGCATAAAAAAGAGGTTAATCAAGAGTCTTTTTCGGAGGTGAAGTTAACATGTCCAAACAAGTCAGCGATAGCTATGCCGCATCAATAAAGCGGTTCTTTTACCATGGGTTTTACAGGCGCGATGCTAAATCATTGAAAAAGGCCATGCCTGGATGGGTTGAAGGCGTAAAAGGGGGTGTTACCAAAACAGACCTTAGTGTCGAGACCATCAGCCGAATATTCGGCGAACAGCTTAGGCGGCTGCCTCTAAAGGGGGTGATAGGGCAAAACTCTAGGGCAGCCGTTAAAACTATCGTTCTAGAATTCTAAAAGCCACTGCGAATCCCGTTAAAGCCCTCCTTCAGCCACGGATGGAGGGCGCCCTAATTTCTTTCACGGGCGTAGTCTTCAACAACCCTCGCGAATATGTTTGCCTTATCCTTCTCAGATTCAAGTCTTGACTTATCAACAAGCACGAACTTATCCTCGACTATCGCGTTAAGGTCTTTTGCGTTTATGAACAAGAACTTGCTGGCGAGTGTTTTGCTCACGACAGGCTTTGAGAAGATTATCACGCTAACCCTACCTTTAAGGATGTCCAAAGTTTTTTCGCTGAACACGTTAGGGTCTTCTACGAATATCACTCCCTTTAGCGGTGCGTCGTTCAACTCATCAAAGCTTAAGCTTTTGAATTTCGGAACAACTAAATAATTGTCTAGCTTGAAGAAAAGGCCGTTCATCGATGATACTTTCTCTTTCAGCCTCATAACTTCAGCTTTCTTGTCCTCTAACTCTTTAGTAAGGAACATTATCTTCTTGTCTTTAAACCCGGATAAGTCTTTAGCTCTCCTGTTAGCGATACGGTCCGTATTCGTCTTGAGATTGTTAATGCTGCCCTCCAAGCGTGAGATCTCTGCCTTCAAACGCTCATTAACTTCCCTTAAGTATTTCGTCTCGTTGAACTTAACCTTAATAGGCTCAGTCCTCATCTTAGGCTTCCTTACCTTGGAAGAAGGTTCCTTTTTTTCTAATGCCGCGATTGCATCAGATATGCTGACTCTTTTGGAGAACACCAGCTGCACGACTTCCCTTTTCAGGTCTTCTTTCTTGTGTTTTTTTAAGAAGAAGTCTATTTTGCGCAGAAGCGCCCTTACTCTTTTGAAGGCGAATATGGCTGAGGCTAGAGCGTCAAGCTCATGGTCGTTAGTGAAGTACTGCCCTTCAGCTAATTCTTTCTTCTGCTCGACTTTAAGGCTTTCTTTAGGCTTCACAATCCTAGAGCCAGTGACTGCTGAGAATTTCTCGACGAACTTCGGAGCAGGGTTGACATCAGTGGCAGCGATTAACGGCTTGCCGATGTGATAAATATTCGCTGTCAATGAGTTCATGTCCAGCTGCTTTGAGCTGCTCACCCTCAGGACGTTTCCATCCAAGTCGAGTATCGCGTAAGCTAACGTCGTTCCAGGGTCTATGCCCACTATTATCAATGGCTTCATAAAACAGCATAATTCCGAGAATAGTTTATTAACCTTTTGCTTAACAGCAGAACAGCTCTTTAGGCTTCTTGCCTTCTTCTATCTTGCCGAACGGGTTGCCGTATTTCCTTACGTTCTCGATCATCACCTTGCTCGCTTCCGTAGTCTTGCCAGCTTCCTGTAATTTAGCCCTGTACTTTCTGAAATCTTTGTCAAGCTCAAGCTTCAACGGACATGCTACTGTGCAGTTCCTGCATAGCGTGCAAGCGTAGAATATTTCATCTTTTATTTCTTCTTTTAATAGCATTACTTTTCCCCTTGGCCCTACAGTCTCCCTTTTCAATGCTTTGTATACGGGGCATGCGTTCCTGCAAAGTCCGCATTCCGTGCATTTGAAGCTGTCGTCCATTTACTTAACACCTTCATCCCATACTATCTGGTCTTCGTTTATCTCGAAAATTTGGGGGTATCTTGACATGTCAAAGTATCTCAGCTTGATGTTTCTCTTCTTGGATATTATCATCGCTTCTTTTACCCCGTCGCTTATGTCGCCGAAAACCCATACTTCGTCGCATTTTCCAACGACTGTCCTGTACGCTTCTATGATTAAATCTCTATTGACCATGCCGTAAAGGTAATAGCCGTAAACCATTAATGAATTGATAGGGATGGCTCCTTGGTCGAAAACGAATTTAGAAATCCATTCCCGGTACTTGAAGTATTTCGAGTTCATAGCGATGTATACCACTTTTTTCAAATTATCTTCCCCCTGTTCAGCACGTTGCTCGGGTCATAAGTCTCTTTAAGCTCTTTTATCTTCTTCTTATAAGCATCTTCCAAGTAAGGTTTTTTCAGCAGTCCTACTCCGTGCTCTCCTGTAACGCTGCCGTTTATCTTCTTTACTACTGTGAACATCTCCTCTACGAGTCTCTGGCTTGTGTCTTTCTTGAAATGAGGATGTATGACTCCTATGCCTATATGTCCGAAAGTTGGTATGTCATTCTTCTGCAGCCAGTACAACAGCTTGTCAATATGCTCTAGCGGGACTTGTGGGTCTTCTGCTACGGTGTATCCTTTCGCGGATATGATCGCGTAGAGGCTGTCTCGTTTCTCCCATATCTTTTTGAGTTCTTTCTCGTCCTTGATCTCCCCTTCCTCGCTTTCGTACTCGACTATGAGATGGTTCATGTCCCCTAAGCCTATGAGGTTTGAGCAGTACTTGTCCACGTATTCTAACGCTGATACGTGGCTCGTGTCTAATCCTTTGAGCCTCTCGACCATGGGCGTGATGCTGTCAAATCTTAAGACCGTCATCGTCCTTAGCGTTGGCAGCTTTATCAGTTTCAGCCTCGCTCTTACGACGATACCCGTGCTTCCTTCCCAGCCGCAGAAGTGATTTATCTTCTCGCCTTGGACTTTTATCATCTTGCCTGTGCCGTCTATCACGTGGAGCTCGTCTATCCAATCAGCCATCTTGCCGTATTTGAAAGCCCTCATGCCTGCGGCGTTTGTCGCTATCATCCCTCCGATGGTGCATACTGCGTGGCTTCCGGGTATTACGGGAAGTATGTAATCCGATTCTGAATTTAGATTATCAAGTATCACTCCCGGCTCCACTATCGCCCTGTCTTTCTGGACTGCAAAACGGTCCATCCTGCACATGTCAAGGACTATAGAATCTTGAGGCACTGCCCCTCCTGCTAATCCTGTGCCCGCCCCCCTAGGCACTACGTTAAGGTTATGCCTCTTAGCATAAGATATGGCTTGCCTCACGTCTTCTAAGGTTTTAGGCCAGATTATCGTGTCGGCTTTTCCCCTGATTCTCGAAGCGTCTGAGCTGTAAGCTGCCTTGTCTGCTTCGTTCTGCGACATGTTCTCTTCCCCGATAGTCTCCTTTAGCTTGTTAAACATTTTCCAATAACACATGGCTTAGCTCTAAGACTTCTACCCCCTCAGGAGCGTTCTCCTTAAGCTGGTAGTAGCACATCGGACAGCAGGTTATGACCTTCTTGGTCTGCAAGTCTTTCAACCGCATCTTCGCGATTCTCGAAGCTGTTTTCGGAGCGTTGCTCTTAAGGTTTCCTCCGCCGCCGCAGCACATCGAATTCTCGCGCGAAAGCTTAAACTCTACGACTTCAAATCCTAAAGCTTTCAGAATGTTCCTCGGCTCCTCATAAACGTTTGAATACCTTCCGAGATGGCACGGGTCATGATACGTTATCTTCTCATTAAACCTGTTAAGCTTGAACTTGTTGATGTTCTTCCAGACTGTTTGCGTAACATGCTCAGCCCTGATGCCAAAGTTGGAGGATAAAGTGCTGTAGCATGCAGGACAGTTGGTCACAACTTTTGAAACGCCGTATTTTTTGAACACGTCTAAGTTCTTGTCCACAAGGTCATTGAAATCTTTCTTGAAGCCCGCGTTTAATACCGGGCTGCCGCAGCAGTACTCTAGCTCTTTAACTCTTATGAATTCTATTCCAGCCTGTTTCAGGACTTGCTCATAATTTGCTTCCAAGTCTTTCAACACGTAACTGGTCATGCAGCCAGGGAAGTACAGAATGTTCCCAGCCGTTAGTCTGTCTAAAAATCGCTTAAACATGAAGAAGGATGTAGAGTTTTGAGTATTTAAAAATTTGTATACTGCTTTTTAGAACACGTTTATCTCTATCTCTGGAAGGCAGTCTGCACAACCTTGAGCATAGCCCTTGTTTTTTATACTGAGGCTGTACCTTCCTTGAAGAGGGTTGTCGTATTCGCCAGTAAGCTTGATGTCATACCTTGAGTTATAGTCAAAATAAACGTTCATCTCATACTCGCCTTCTACTGCTGTGGTGTCAAGCCTCATTTTCAGGTCGCCTTCAGAGAAGTCCATCCTGGGCTCTATCATCTTGTTGTTGGTTTTCATAAACCATCTCACAGTGTCGTTTTCTTCAGGCTTTTGCTTATCGACAGCGTATCCTATGAAGAGCTGTCCGCTGTTGATGTCTACGGGCGACAAGTACCTTGTTGAGCCTTTAGCCTCATTAGCTACAGCTTTGATGTTAGCATCGATGTTGAACATCATGCTCTTAGTCTGGGCTATGGTGTTCCTGTCCCGCATCTTGTTAATCAAAGGCAAGCCTGCTGTGAGGATTAAAGTTACTACCACCATTCCTAAGGCTATGTAAAGAACTGCGCTAACCCAGATGTCACCTTTCTTCTTCATAATATTTTTTTAAAAAGATTAAAAAAAAGAAAAATAGTAAAAATTATTCTTCTCACTTAGGAAATGTAATCTCCGCCAGTGTCTCCGTAACTATCAATAGTTGACGGACATACTATTGGCTTACCATCAGTTCCTTTGATTACTGGTATAGCTTCTACTTTCTTTATTTCTGCATGGAGTATAGGTGTATCTGGTGCTGGCGGATAAACCGCAGCCATAGGAATGGACATAGTTTTCAATCCAAAAGATGGTACCTCAGCAGTATCACCCTTCACTTCTTTTTGCGTTATTATGGTATCTGACTCGTAAAGTCTGAATCTCCATTCAGCGATATCTTCATTGCCATCATTAGCAATAGTAATATCATATCCTGCAGTTGTGTTCTTGACAGCTTTTATGTTAAACACGACATCAGTAGCGCATTTCATCTGAATATCTGTATTTTCGCTTGTCTTCTTTTGCATATCCTTGGTGAAGCTCGTTCCCCAGGTCATTATCACTGCTGCGAGAGCGACAGTGAATCCTAATATCAGAACTGTAGCGATTAATGGGCTTATACCTTTCTTTTCCATAAACTAATCAATCCTCCTTTTTTATTTGACTATTAGTTATTAATATTTAGGTATTATCCGATATTTAAATCTTTTCACGACTGGCAGTAGATGACCAGATGTAGTTGTTTTTGATTTTGGATGTGGAGGTTTTCTTTTATTTGGTTTTTTCA
>VGLX01000029.1 GCA_016866645.1 Candidatus Woesearchaeota archaeon
ACCCGGACCTCGGAAGCAAGGTAGGGGCAGCAGTAGGTTATGGTGAATTTGAGAAAGGATTGTTAATCTGTACTACCGGCATCGGGATGTCGATAACCGCTAACAAGTATCACGGCGTCAGGGCGGCATTATGCCATAATGTGGACTCTGCGAAGTATTCTAGGATGCACAACGATGCTAACGTGCTAGTTTTAGGCGCGAAATATGTGAAGAAAGGCTCAGCAAAAAAAATACTCGAAGTCTTCTTAATGACTGCTTTCGAAGGCGGAAGGCACGAGCGAAGAGTCGGTAAAATAAAGAGCATAGAAGATAAGGTTTTGTAATCTACTCCTTTGTAAATTCTATCCCCTTTACTGTATTATCTTGAAAAGAAATAACTGAAGAGGACCAATTGTGCTTATGATAAGATTCTATAACGAAAACTACCTCTTTATTTTTTTTATATTTTATGAGAATCGCATCGAGCGCTTCTTGTGCAAGTTTTTTGAATTTTTCTATATGCATTATGTCTATGTAGACTTTTTTATTGGACGCTAATGCTTTTGCAATCTTCATGTTGATGCCGCGGAAATATTCCCGCCCTGTCTCTATCGAAAAAGGATCTGTCGGCTGCAGGACGATATGCGAGAGGTCATAATTTCCGGATAGGGTCTCTTTTGTTTTAGTGCTTGTGGATGTTTTTCCTGAGCCTGGAGGTCCGTAAAGAAGGAAGATATTGTTTTGTCCTGAGCCTTCATACACTGAGCTGACGTGATCGTACAGGCTTGTTGGCTTGTCTTTCAGATATTCTGATACCTCTTTAGTAAGGTCTTTCTCCGGGATGAATGTTCTTGGGATTTTCATTTGTCGAAGCAGAAGTGTTCTATCGTCTTTTTCGCGCACACCTCGCAGTATCCGTGATTGTTGATCATGCTGGTGATGACTCTTTTGTAGGCTTGCTTATGGTCTTCGTTACTCGCGCTGGTTAAGGAACCTATCATGATGCCAGTGGTATTCATTTCTGCGGCTATTTCAGTGTCTGTCACAGCGTTTACGAGCTCGATGTTGTCCATGAAGTTGTAATAAGGGTCTGTAGAGATTTTCATGCCGTAAATCTTTCTTATCGCCTCCCTGAAGCTTTCTCTATGGCCCGTATTCTTCAGGTTCAACCGGTTTTCAACTTCGTCCATATAACTCTGGTTTATGGTTAGGGTCTTAGGAGTTCCAGTTTTAGGGTCACGGTATCTCCAAGTGTTGTTTGGCCCAAGGCTTTCAGAATCTATTCCTATTACCATGTTCACGTAATCCATGACGTAGTCATTTATTGCTAGTTTCTTGTTTAAGTAAGACTCGGCTATTTCTATTTTCACCTTCTTGTTGTACTCGTTTTTGAAATGCACGGACATCGTTTTATTAATGTTTTCGGGGAGGTCTGCCTCTGCCGCGTTGAAAAAATCTTTCACGTAAATGCATCCGTCCTCTTCAGACTTGTTGAGGAACTTGTTGAGGTATTGTTCGATTGTCCTATGGCTTTTCCCTTCTAATCTTAGGATGACTCCGAGTACGGAGATCATCTGGTTTAGGTTGGGGTCTATGTGTAATCCATCTTGTAACCCATCTTTTTTCCTTAAGGGCTCTTCATTGTTTAGGTACTCGTTCACTCTTCCAGTCAGGTCTTTCTCTGGTATGAATATTTTAGGAAGTTTCATCTTTGCTCATCCTTTTTGAGATGCAAAATATTCTAACGTTTTTTCTGCGCAGCTTTTGCAATAGCCAGAGTTTTTAGTCATGTTGTTTAATATTTTGTTGTAGACATCTGGATCATTCTTATCGCCAATGTTCAGTAGCATACCCGATCCGAGCTTGACACTTGCCACAGCGTTTACCAAGTCTGAATTGTCCATGAAGTCGTATCCTGGGTTCTTGATTACTTGCTGGGAATATATACCGCATATTATAGCTCTGAACTCTTCTTTTGCGCTCTTTGTTTTTTTCCCCATCTGTTCTTCAATCGCGAACACGTACCGTCCTACAATCTTTACTTCTTGGGTAGCTTTGGTTAGCGGGTCTTGGTATGACCATGCCTCGCCATGCTCTAGGTTACTAAGCCACATCGCTCGAGCCATGTGGACGTATTCCATGACGCTGTTTCTTATAGCGTTGGGTTCATCAAAATACGCGTCGAGCAGGTGTATTCTCACTTTTTCTAAATAGCTTGTTTTTGCCCCCTCTAGCTGTTCAGGGGTTATATAATCAGAGAGCAGGTCTTCTGAAACTTCAAAAAAGTCGCCTGAGTACAGGCATTTTTCGTTTTTTCTTTCTGATAGTTCTACGAATCTCTGGATTGTTCTCAAAACTTCTGTAGGAGGTATTTTTTTATTTTTAGACCCGTGGGGCAGGTTCTTGTCAAACGAAAATAATACCTCTTTTCCAGTACGCTTATCGAGCAACAGCGTCTTCTCCCCGTCGTAATCATTAAACTTGAATGTTAATATCTCGCCTTGACCTATCATTAGAACATCGTTCAGTGTTAACTTCCCGCCATAGAGGATTTCTGGTGAGACTATCACAGAAGGCACTACATAGCAAAGATTCGGATCTTCATGCAGTTGGCTTATCCTTTCTTGGAGTCCTGGCTTTCCATACCCTTTTATTTTCTCTATCAAGTCCTTGTCAGGAATGAAAGTTTTTGGAAGTTTCATCAAAGAAATCGTTTTATCTAAGGGTTTATAAGCCTTTACTATATCAGCTTCTTGTTAACTTTTATGACGTTTTTTTCCGGCTTGAACATGAACGCGTAGGCGCTGTCGAAGTATCCGCACATGAAGTTTTCTAACGGTATCCCTGTCCTTTTGCTGAGCATCAAGGCGTAGAAGTAAGTCTGGGTGGCCGCGTACTCTTCCAGGCGCGCGTTAGGCTTGTAGTCCCATATCCATATCTTGCCGTCCTCGATCCTTAACACGTCAATATGCCCTGTCAAAGGCTCTTCGCACCTGAACACGTCCTTGAAATGGTCTATTTCTGAGCACTCAGCCCATAAAGGCACTTCTATAGCTATCGTCTTGTGGTCGTGCTCGAGCATGAACATCTGGACTTTGGAATGGTTGCTGCTGAAACGCTCATCATTCACCTCTAGGCCGTATTTTGTCAGCATGCTTACCTCATGCCCTACTTCTTGCTTGATTCCTAGCGGGAGCTTGAACTTCAGCGCAGAGCCTCTTGGACCCTTGTCGAAGTAATCGTTAGGGCAGTTCTTGAATACTTTGTACAGGTAATCTTTCAGGCTGATGAACCCATTAGTTAGGTTGGCTGCCTTATCATCATGGATCCTGTAATGGTAGTACCATCCGTGCTTGAAAGAAGTGTGGCTAATCACCTTTTTTTACACCTAAAGGAAGATGATTATTATTTTTTTAATAAATATTATGGTGGTTTACCTTGAGTGGAAGAATTCTCTGACTTCAGCTTCTGTCACCCTTCTCTGGCCGTGGTCTATAGCGTTCCTGCAGATGTCCTCGCAGTTCTCCAGCAAGAATCTCGGGTTGCGCTGCGACCTGCGGTTGATCTCCCTTATCGCCTCGTCAGATAGCAATGGAAGGTTTCCGATTCTCCTTCGTATCATCGCTACCGCGTTTTCGTCAGTTACTGTCCCGAAGCTGTACACGTTATCGCCTATAGCCTGCTTCATTTCATGGCTTAGGTTGACTTCTTCATCTTTGCCTACGAGTATTACGGTCTTGATGTACTTTTGTGAGTAATGCTGGAGTATTTCCTGCTCTTCTTCTGGTGTTAGGCATTGCACCTCGTCCAGTAAGAGTATCATGCCTCGCGCTTTTAGGTTAAGCAATCTTCCTAGCAGCCTGTACTTCCCTTTCAAAAGCTTTGGTATGTCTAGCTTTTCTCCGGAGTTGCAGCTGTGGTAGAATATGTTCCTGTAGCCTCCGAATTCCCGGATTATCCTTTTGAGCATCGTCGTCTTGCCAGTTCCGTACTCGCCATGGGCGTATATCATCGCCCCTTGGCTTATCTTGTTCATTATCTCTCTTACCTTTTCCTCGCTTCCGAGGATTCTGTGGTCGTACTTGCTGGCCTTTATGCTGAACGGGTTGTTGTGGAACCCTATCTGGTTGTACCAGACCCTTATCCTCGTGTTCATATTCGGAACACCCTCTTGCCTATCCTGTGCTTTATGCTCGGGCTGAGCTTGACTTGCGAGTAGCTCTCCCCTACGAACAGCACGGATTTTATGTTGTCATGGTCAAAGTAGTATTTTATGACTTCGCAGTTCTTGTTAGACATGTGCTGTATGTTGTCTAAGAAAATGATCATATTCTTAGGGTTGATGTTGAACAATCTCCCGATTATCCAGTACCTGTTCTGGAACACTTTTTTGATGTTGGGGTCCTGACCTTTCTTCCTGCAGTCTAAGTAAAAAACTCTGCTTCTTTTTCTTAACTGTTTTATGACGCTTTTCAGCAGTTCTTTTTTTCTTTGCTCTGCTGTTGTCTCTAGGAATATCATGTTTCCTGACACGAGGTTGTAGACTATCTCGTCTCTCACTTTTTCGTCCGTAGTTCTTGCTTCGTTAGAAATGCTCACCTTCTAAATACCTCTCAGGAATTTTTGTCTCAAAACCCTTGCTCTTCCTCGAGCTTCCAGGCCCTCTCCCTGTGCTTGTTCGCTGATTCTCGGTAATACTCTGCCAGTTTCATGTCCCCTTTCTTGAAGTACCTCTCGTATTTCTTATGATGCCTCCTGGCTAGCGAGTAATGCTTGAGCGCTGTTTCACCGACTGTGACGAGGTATAGCCTTATGAGGGATATCGCGACTAGGCCAACTGCTAATGTCAGCGCGATTATAATCTTAGGGTGCTGGTCTAAGAATCCTTTTTTTATCACTACGTACGCGTCTGCTATCATGATGGCTATCAGTAAGAACCATCCGTAGTCTTGTCTGTGTTTCAAAGGCATTTTAATCCTTAACTAGTTGTTAGTCGGGTTTTTTAAATCTTTGTATATCGGGCATTGTCAAAAAGTCGGGTGTCGAAGATGCCTGTCAAAAGCGGGAGTTTAGGGTGATTTCTAAATGAAAGGCAAAAAGCTTAAAAAAGAGCTAATATCGAAAAGGCTATGACAATTTGCATAGCAGCAATATGCGAAGTTGAAAATTCTCCCCAAATAGTTTTTACAGCGGATAGGTTGATATCAGCAGGTATACAATTCGAACATGGTGTATCAAAAATAATGAATCTTACCGACAATTGTTGGTTAATGTGTGCTTCAAATGATTCTTTAAAGAGTGATATAATAATAAATAATGTACGAGAAAAGCTTCTAACTAATAAACCTAAAATCAAAGAAATAGCTGAAATATTCTCAAAAGAGTGCCAAAAACTTATGAATGATGAAAGAGAAACTGAAGTGTTAGCTAAGTTCGGTTTGAATTACGAGACTTTCATTAAAAAATCAAAGGAACTGTCTCAAGATTTAATACGACTTTTAGGAACGTCTTTAGATAATTATACCTCTAATTTTGAAACAGAATTTCTGATATTAGGATTAGAACCTTCGGCAGTGATATATGTAATAAATCAAGATGGCGAATACAAACCCTACGACAGATTAGGTTTTGCTTGTATAGGCAGTGGAAGTACGTTAGCTTTTCCAGAAATGACAAAGTACAGTTATACCCCTACTTTAGGCTTGTATGCGGCGTTAATAAGGGTGTATCAAGCAAAGAAAGTAGCACAAAGGGTTAGTGGTGTAGGGGAGTATACAGACTTACTTGTGTTATGCCTACCAGAAGGAACACAAAAGCCTGTAGCTTGGATAGTAAATCCGGAGATTATGTCTATTTTAGATGAAGGTCTAAGTAACATTCAAAGAGACGAACTCAACAATTATGGAGTAATAATAAAAAACATTATTGAGAAACTAGAAGAGCTTAAAAAACACGAAGATATTGTTAAGCCCATTAAAGATAAGATGAAAAAAGAGAAACCTTCTAACTGATTATAAGCTTATGGTCTTGTACTTCTGCTTTGAGTTCTTTACCCTCTTTGAGTTTTGCTTTTCTTACTATTTCCGGAGGTATAACAAGAACCCACTTAGCATACTCTTTACCGCCTACTTTCCTTGATAACTGTTTTTGAAGCTTCATAAATATTATTAGGTGCCTAAGAAATATTTAAAACTTTCGGTACCGAATATTGATTTCAAAATGCTTACTTTTTTATCTCTATATTTCTAGAAAACAATTTTATATCGCCCTTAGCGTGTACTTGGTCTGTATCGTGACCATCACAAACATCATCTGCTCTTTCTGGTTTTGTTATATCATGTGCTTGTATTGTTATTCTTTTTCCAAATAATGTTTGGGGAATATGAACAACAGAATCATTTTTACTTGTTGGTAAATTTATAGTTCCACCCATTTTATAAGAATTTTATCTTTTTTGTTTTAGCTAACTGTTCTAATATAGTTTCAACTTGGTCTGCAGGAAGTTTTAATTTTTGAGATAATTCAAAAATAGACAGTTGTCTTCTTTCAGATTTTATTGAGTTTAAATAATCAGTTATTAATTTCTTAGCGTTTGTATTTGTAGTTTTTTCAAACTCATAAACTATAAACCTATTCTGCTCTTTTTGTAAATTCTCAATCTGTGATTTTAATTCTTCGACTTCATTTTTTAAATTAAGAAAGTTTTCTAGTTCTTGAACATCAAAAAATGGTCTAACTGGTTCAGGTCCATAAAAACGATTGTACCATGAAAATTCGGATAAGTTAATACCAAATCTTTCTTTTCTTGAAAGTGGGGGATATGTTTCTTCTTGTGAAACTGTGTATACTTCTTCCATTTTATTTAATCAATTTTTTTAAAACTTTTTCTATTATTTTTAGATTATTCTCATCATCTGCAGATAAATGTAATACTTTATTCTCAATTTCATCACTTTTATCATGGGATAAAACTATTGGGCTAAAGGATATTTTCTTAGAACTTTTTTCTTGTATACGTGAAAAAGATAATAAATTAACATAATCTAGCTTTAGTTTTTCTTCCTCAATGAGGGTTAAAAATTTCGAGTTTAATAAATCTTTTATAGTTAATCCTTTTATACTTATTCTTTCAATCTTCGTTTCCATATTAATCGCATGTTGAATATAAGTTTAAATATTTTGCCTTTTTAGGTACCGAAAGGTTTATATACTATTAGGTACCTAATATATGGTATGAAAAACGAAAGACAAATCAGAGGGCTAGCAATTATCAGCAAAGGCGACACTCCGCAGGTCGTCAGTAAGGATACTTACTTAGTCCCTTCACAATCCGACGAGAATAAGAAATACAAAGTTACGCACGTCCAAGAATGGAAGTGTAACTGTCCAGATTTCAGAGAACGTGGGATAGAGTGTAAACACATACACGCAATAAAGTTTTACCTAAAGTTCAAGAGTGGTATTAACATTGATACTGTTAAGATAGAAAACGAGCTTAACAAGGACGTATGTCCAGAATGCCACACAGAAAACATACAGAAGGACGGCGTAAGAAAGAATAAGAACGGTGTCAAGCAAAGGTATAAGTGTCAAGGGTGCGGTAAGCGTTTCGTATTAGAACCTATCAAATACATTAAGGGCAGTTCTAAAATAGTGTGCTTAGTGATGGACTTATACTTTAAAGGTCTTTCTTTGAGGGACATCAAGGATACGATGTTTCAGTTCTACGACTTTAACATAAGCCACGAAACGATAAGATTATGGATAGTCAAGTTCACGAGAGTGATGAACGACTATACTAAACAGTTTAATCCTAAAACTAGCCATATCTGGCACGTTGATGAACAAGCCGTAAAAGTAGGTAAAGACTTCTTATGGTCTTGGAACGTCCTAGATTCAACTACTAGGTTCTTACTAGCTAACCAAATAACTAAGAAAAGAGAAATAAACGACGTTAGAAAAGTTTTGAAAAAGGCTAAAGAAACAACAGAAGTAACACCTAACTTCGTAGTTACTGACGGTTTAAGAGCTTATGAAAAAGGTATAAAGAAAGAGTTCATGACTAATCCTATGTGCAGAAAGCCTTACACCAAACACATACGAGATGCAGGATTTAAAGACAACGTTAACAATAATAGGGTAGAAAGGTATCATAACGCCTTTAGAGAGTTTGACAAGGTAAGGCGAGGATTTGACAACATAGAAACGGCACAGGCTAATAATGAAGGGTTCGCACTATTCCATAACTTCATACACCAAGGACAAGACGGACTAACACCAAGCCAAAGAGCCCAGATAAACTTAGACCTAGAAAAGAACCGATGGCTAAGCCTACTCAAACAAGCATTAGACAACCAAATAACACCCGAGGTTGACAAACACGATGTAAAAACCTAAAACACCCCACTATTGGACAGTGCCGTATATCGGGACTTTTCAATACCTCAACGATTTTTTCAAAAGTTTTAAAAACGATGACAGAGTATTTACTATTATTAGGGGGGAATTATTGAGCGGACATGGAGCCAGAAGTTAATCCTGAACAGTACTTCCGAGTTAAGGATGGTCGGATAGTCAAGAGCCTGAAAGACCTAGTTGATGTTTTGAACCAGATAGATGACGAGACTTTCTACCACCATGTCAATGTGGAGAAGAACGACTTCGCTAACTGGGTGAGGGATGTCTTGCAAGACCTTTACCTGGCTAATCAGCTTCGGGGAATCGCCTTCAGCAGAGGGTATGTCTTACTCGGAGACTGGTACCATAGGAAAGCTATGATCCGGGCGATAAGGAAGCGTGTTAAAGAGCTGAAAAACGTTGAGGACAAGATAAGCCTTACTTTCGAGGAAAACCCGGACCCGTTAGTCTCGTCTTTGAAGCTTGCCTTGAAAAAAGACTCCTTGCAGGGCTTCTCATCTAATGTCAAGTCTTTGGCCAAAAAGCTGCCTTTTGTAGGCTCTTCGGTTAAAAGGAAAGAAGAGATGGACAAAGCTTTGACGAATCGCTGATTCTCGCAGTTGTTAAGGTTTATATAGTTGAACATCCCAAGAAGCATTAGGGGTGATTTATGGTTTTGAAAAAGAGCTTGGAAGAGATAAGAAGGATTCTTGGCAATGTTGGGAAGCCTGAAGAGGCTTTCTGGTGCTGCAACGGGACAATAGCAACGAACATTTATGAGCTGATGGATGCTATAGAAGACATGAGGGAGATAGATTTCGTCTATCATGTGAATCT
>VGLX01000030.1 GCA_016866645.1 Candidatus Woesearchaeota archaeon
GAAGAGTGCTTATTCATAGATGATATTGAAAAGTTCGTCAAAGGCGCAAGAAAATCGGGGATGAAAGCCGTCCATTACAAGAGTCATTCGTTCTTAGAAGAAGAGCTGAGGCAGGTAGGCATCCTATAGTTCGGATTCGGCTGCTGCTCGCCAGGCTTGACACAATATGACAGCACGTATTTCGCTTCCTCTCTAAGCTTCTCTAACAGTTTCCTGTGCAGCCCAGTCCTGATCTTCAAGTATAAGAAGTTCTTCCTCAGCAAGTCACCGACTAGGACTACGTTCGTCCTGAGGAGCCTCTGTTTTATGGCCGGATTGATAGACTCTAGAGTCGTTATCGGGTAGAGGTTCCTCTCCATGAGCATCTTTTCCAAGCCCTCGCCGTAAGGGTAATTCCAGCCTATTATCTTGATGCCCATGCATCTTGAGTATGTCTCTGCTTCGCTGGTGCATTTAGTGTTGGTGATCAGCCAGGGCTGGTCAAACCCGCTGTGCTGGACGTCCAAGAACCTTGCGTAGGTGTACATCACAACTTTAAGGTCTGTCTTCTTGCCAGGGATGTTGTGGTACTTGCATTCTATCATGAATCTCTTGCCTTCTTTCAAGGCCATCACGTCAACCTCTTGCATCACGCACTTGCCCCTCACGAACACTCCGGTACGGGCATCGTAACCATACTCCCTAAGCACTTTGGCTATGAACTTCTCGAAAGGGAAACCTGTAGGGCCTAACAGCATGATAGCCCTCTTGAGGCTATACCTCTGTGCGACTCCTGGCTCTTCCCTAAGAACCTCCATGACCATGTGAAGGATCTCTCTGGTTGTTATACCGGGGTAAGCCATGTCCTTTATCATCCTGACTGCTTTGTTGGCCAGGCTTTCTGAGGCTCCGCTGTAGCGGATAGTCTCCTTAAGCCTGCCGAGCTTGAGCTTCTCTTTCTCGCCTGACTCTTTTATGACATACATGCTTGGTTTTAATTGCGCGTTGGTGTTTAATAAAACTTACTAATCAATTAATAATATTGGATAACCAATATATAACTAAAAATAAAAAAGGGCAAGTGGAGAGGTAAATGCCCTTGATTGCTCATGTGTGCTTCTTGATCATCCTTTCGGCCCAGGACTTGAAAACCCTTCTTGGGACTGACATCAGGACTAAAACGCTTATTAGGAAAAGCGCCCAGTGCACGACTAACAGGATGGGCGTTAGCCAAAATGATAATAGTATCAGCTGCGGGGTCGCTCGCTCAGCGTCTTTCATATTGATAGCTTGGGTAAAATCTTTGAAAACGACTACGAGAAACAACAGCCAAAAAAACATCAAAACATATATCATGTTCATATTCTCCTCCCTATCGGTTTAAAGAGGGGCAAAGCCCTTGTGTTCGCGACGATGCCCCCGGTTCATTCTTTAGAATCGTTGTGCCATACTAGCACGTCTCGCAGCTTCGTCAGTACCTCACAGCTTCTTCTTCCTCGAACACGCCATCCATCCCAGGTTTGCCAGAAGAGTCGGCATCGTCTGATAGCCGTCGGTCCCAAAGCTTGTCGAAGTCGTCGTCTATCATGACTGTCATTGTCTGGTACGCCGGGTCTACGACCTTTCTGCCGCCTTTGCCCTTTTGCGTCTTTTCCGGAACGTAGGACTTGGTAATCTTCATGTCACAGACTCCGTCTTTGTTCCTGTCAAGCCTGAACGTTTCTACCATTTTTACAGGATTTTTCGCATCAGAAGAGTCTTCGCCAAGGTACCTCCAGCCAGAATATTCCTCGACCCACTCGTAGTATTCAACTTTGGGCGTTACGCCTTCCAGGCTGTAGTCAGGGATCCTGCTCGTGTTCCCGCATGCCATAAATGGTGGGATTATCAACAAGACTGAAACTGCTAAGATTATCAACATTCTTCTCATAAAATCCTCCTCCTTTCGGTGTTAATTAGGTAAAAGAAAATAAGGGGGAGGGCAAGACGAGGACTTATTCTCCTTCCCCTTTGAGGTATTTGATGAACGGCAGCGCTAACAACCCGCCTATGAACGCGAGGACTATCAGTGCTTGCAATCCGTAATACTCATAGACGTAACCGCTTGACAATGTCGCTACTGTGCTTCCTAAGTTGCTGATGCTCATGAGCAAGGCGAACACTGTGGCTTCTATGCTCTTGGGGCAGGATTTCACGGCTAGCTTCATCACTGGCAGGAAGCTGATGTAGCCTGTTACGCCCCAGCAAAGGTGGATTAGCAAGGCAGATGTTGGGTTGAACTTGAGCAAAGCGAAGAGAGTGACCATGGAGCTTATGATTATGGACCATTTCAATACTCTCCTGAGGTCTACTCCGTCTAAGAACAAGGCATAGATTATGACTCCTAACAGCTTGCCTAAGCTCATCACTGTGACCAACAAGCCTAGGAGCGAGTCTGAGAAGTCCAGGCTTTCTTTCATGAAGATTGTGAACGGTGCCAGGCTTCCTGTGGTGAAATGAGGGAACATGTTGGATACGAAGATGAACAATGATGCGAAAGCCAGTGCCTTGTACTTAGAAGACAAATCAGCGATGACCTTTGACGGTTTCTTCAGGTTGCTGAGCCATGCCTTGACCTTAGACCAGATGTTAAGGACCTTTTCCTTGCTGATGACTACTTTCGCCTCTTTCACGAACATGGTAGCTATGATAACTGCGCATGGCAGCATAGCGACTATCGTGAAGATGCCCTGGTAGCCTATCACGCCGATGAGGTATCCGCCTAAGAATCCGCTGACCATCATGCCTGCCATCCTTGAACCCCACATTATGCTCTGGATCTTTCCAGCGGTCTTCTCAGTGGACTTCTCGACAGCCAGGCCGTCAATCACAACGTCCGTGAATGCGAAGCCTAAGCTTTGCAGGAACATCGCGAAGAAGACTAGGCCGTAGCTCGGAGGGTAGAATGCCACTAGTGCCCAAGCTATGCTGGAGACTGCGCTGAACAGCATGATGTAAGGTTTTCTTCTGAAGCCGAAGATTGGCAGCGCGTCAGATATGGCTCCGTATAAAGGCTTGATGAGCCAGAGCGTTCCGTAAGAAGCCATCATCGTGGTTATCGCGACTACTGTCATGCCCAGCTCTTGCTTCAAAAAGAGTGGGAAAGAGACTGTGGTTAATCCGAGAGCTCCTTGGACGAAGTAGACTATCGCGAAAAGCCTGAAGTCCTTGTCAGTCCAGATTAAGCTCAAACCCTTAGCCGACTTTTCTGTGATGCCTGTTAAGACCTGCCACAACTTTTTGAAGAGCTTGAGTAGCATCCTAACACACCTCCTTTCTTTTAATTTTTTTTGTCAGAATCCTTTTGTTATTAGTGTTTGGAACGTTTTTCCGAGGGTTTTACAAAGAATAAGTTTTTGGATTTTGATATTCTTATAGAAATATCTAGTCAAGTATTTTTTGTCAGGTGCTATTCAGTAGCTATATTCCCTTATGTTGGTAGGGTTTTCCAAGTGTTTTATTTTCGAATAAGAAAGGGTTTAGGAAGCTGATTTATAAACCTTCGTTTTTTTTTAACCTTTGGATAACGCGTCTTGAAAGTCTTCATCACTGATAGTGACTGGAGGTTTCACATTTCTTGCTTTTATCTCGCTCTTATGCCTTTCTGCATAATCCGACGTTTTCACATTATCTAATCGTTTTTCGCTCATATAGTCGCCTTTTTTTATTTCAAAAGGCTTGCCTTGGTAGTATAGCACTCCGTTTTTGTTGTTTAGTTCATAAATCTTCAAGTTCCCGGACTCATCAACCCCCCTGTAAGCATATACGTTAGGTGACTCTTTCCATAATAGTCCTATATTGTTCAGGTCAGCGCCTTTTTCAGTGACTTGGTTCTTTTCGTTTACGAAGTCGTATCGTGTAGCTGCGCTGAATCTTCTATTGACTTCATTGTAATAAGTGTAAGGCAGCTCTCCTCTGCCGAGCATAGGGTCGTATTCTACCAGCGTGTTCTTGTAACTTGTGAATGTCATGGTTTCTGTCTTATGCCTTTGCCAGTAGTCGCTTAGCTCTCCTACAGGAGCCTTGTTGTAAACCTCAACTTTGCCTTTGTTGAACTCTGTCTTATGCCTCTGCCAGTAGTCTGTTAAGTCTTTCTCGTACTCTTTGTTATGCCTTTGCCAGTAGTCTTCTAAGTCTTTTGGAGGATTTGGCTGAGGCCTTGATGTGGTTATCGCTAGCGCAGTATCGTAAGATAACAGCTCTTCGTTAATCTTTTCTGTAACGTCCACTTTCGGTAACTCTTTGGCAGGCTTTGATAAGATGTAGTCATGATAAGGCGTTCTTATAGTATAGTCTTCTTTTCCAGCGGTTATCGTCACAGGCTTCACGCTGAAGAACGTGTCTTTAGTTTTGAAGCCGTCTGGGAATAAGTTTTCGCCTTTATGCGACAGGAATACGGGCCTTTCTTTGGCGTTTATTGACGCGCTTTTGAAGTTGCCTTTATCATCAAAATCGACAGATATCTTATCCGTGACTTGAGTTTTACGCTTTGTTAAGTCACCGCCGACATTAATCTCAGTACCGTCGCTTAGCTTGACATTCTTCAAAGTCCCTTCAAGCTTCTTGCCGTCAAAGGCTACTTCGCCTTGCTGCTGGTCATATTTTTGGTTATCTGTTGTGAACTCCACGTTCTTGAACTTGAAAGTCTGCCCTGTTATCTTGTTGGAATATTTGATTTCTGAGCCTTTTTGTAACGTGCAGCCGTCATCTCCGACGTCAAAGTTGAGCTTGGTCCCAGAAGCGACCTTGTAAGTCTGTCCGCACATAGTCACTTCGCTGACCTGGTCTACGCCTGTTTCCCCTCTGTCACTTAGCGTTTTCTTCTGGGGGGCCGCTTCTATGCTGACTGATGTCATGCATTTCTCGCCTTCGCAAGCAGTCTTTTGCACGTTTATCTTGCAGTCATCAGTTCCTTTGAACTCGTGTCCGTTGACTTTGTATGACTCGCCCTCTTTGGTTACGATCTCAGCTTGTTTCACGATGTTCTTGTCGTTCTCGTCCATCTTCACGTAGCTGTTCTGTCCCATCTTTCCGAGGACTGTAGCCTTATCTTTGGTGGCTACTGTTTCTTTCACAGAGCCTCCCCCTATTATCTCCTCTTCTGGCAAAGGCTTTACCAGCGTGTTTTTCTCTACAGTGGCAGTGACCCCTTGGAGGTTGTCCATGCTTAACGCGTTGAGAAGCTCGTTAGGCTTTGTTTTGCCATTAAATTTGGTTTCGGACATTTCTGAAACGTAAAGCTGGCCGTCACTTCCTTTTTGTAATTTCACTTGGCCTTGCTCCATGCCTAATTGGCTTAGCTGCTCCCTCATCGTTGCAACTTCTTTAAGCTTACCTAATTCTGGGTTGGAGCTTATCGCCTGCTGCATAGCAGCGTTAGTAACTCCGCTGGTGGGATTAGCTAAGAAGTTAGAGGCTGTGACGCAATCGCTGCAAAGCTTGTTCAGCTCACCCATGCCTGTAGAAGTCAGCTTGCCCTGGGGGTCTATAGTCCAGCTCATCGCTTCAGCAGCTTGGCCTCCGCCTGCTGCCCCTAAAGCTTTAACAGTCCAGCTGCCGTCTTTAGCAGATATTATCCAAGTCAATGCCTCAGTGGGCATAGTGCTTACTACAAAAGGGATAACAGCTATCAAAGCCACGAGCATTATCATCAAAGCGTTTTTTTTCATAATCATTTCACCTCACCGCAAAATTATACCTGTAAGTGTTATTCTGAACAACAGACTTATCATCTTCTAAAGAGTAAACGAACGTTTTCGCATCGTATGGGAAAACATCTGCTTTAACATCTAACCCTAAGAGGTAAGACACGTCCACGCTTTTAGGGTCTGAAGCTGTCTTCTTGACTATGTCCTCTGATAGCCCGTGTAAGAATTTGATCCTCAACGGGTATTCGACATTGTAAGGCTCGTCTAACTTGTATACAGACTCCCCTTCTTGGGCCTGGACAGGGTATTTGACCACGACTCTGACTTTAGTATCGAAGAGTTCAAGATTCGTTACAGGCGTTGAAGGGGTTATGCTGACCTTTTCAAAAACACCTGTGTACAAGCATTGGGGCAGGAAAGCGTTCATGAATCCGGAAAACTCTTTTTTAAAATCTTCAAGTGACGGTAAAACGTTTTTCCCGCTGTAATACCCGTAGGCTATTGACAAGTCTTCATTGCTCACACCTTTATCCTCGCTGACTCTTAAAAGCCCGCCTTGCGAGCCTAGTTGGTAGAGAAGCCTAAGGCTCATGTCATCGACGCATTCTTGAATATGGCTTTGCACTTTAGCTGTTTGAGCTGGCAGAGCGACCCGCCTGTTCAGGATATTCTCATTCGCAAGCTTACTAATCTCAGACTTGTAATACACCCCTGCGAGTATCAGCGCTAGGATTAAAGCGCCGAATATTACAAACAGAGTAATCTGCCCTTTCTTTCTAACCATTATCTAAACAATAGAACTTAAAACTATTTAAATTTTATTGCTTACATTTAAGGCAGGACTATCTTGCCCAAGAATCCTCTCTTTACTGTCAGGCTGTTCTGGCTTCCTGAGACTGTTTCGTTAGCGAGTATCGCGAAGGCTGCCGCTTCCCTGTTGTCGGCTGTCATGCCGAAGTCTTTGATGTCTTTGAACTTGACATCCTTACTTTGACTGGTTATCCTTTGTCTCAGTTCAGGGTTGTTGTACCCTCCGCCGCAGAGCACTGCTTCTTCTACTTTTTCTTGGATAAGAGTTTTTGCTATAAGGCTGGCTGTTAGCTCTGTGAAAGTTGATATCACATCTTCACTGCTGATATTCTTTTTTTTCGCTTCTTTGAGTATGCTTTCTATGAAGGCTCTGCCGAAGTCGAAGTTTCCGCTAGATCTTAACCTGCTCTGGAAGAACTTGTTCTTAAGCATAAGATTTAACAATACCAGGTTTACTTTCCCTCTCTTGGCTACCATGCCATCCTTGTCATATTCTTTCTTGTACAATATCCTCATTGCTTCGTCTATGCACATGTTGCCCGGCCCCAGGTCGTAAGCTTTTACCTGCTCTATCCCGCAATTCTTAGGCAGGGCTGTTATGTTGGTTATCCCGCCGATGTTAACTACTGCGCGGCTTTTTCCTTTTGACGAGAATATGATATAATCCGTGTAAGACGTTAATGGCGCTCCTTCTCCTCCTAGTGCTATGTGGCAAGGCCTGAAATCAGCCACTGTCACGCATCCTGTCTCTTTAGATATAATACTCGGCTCTCCTATCTGCATGGTCGCTCGTACAGTCTCTCCGCAGAATTCCAAGTCTTTCGGCAGGTGGGCTATCGTCTGGCCGTGAGACCCTATAAGGTCGACTTGGTTAATGCTTATGTTCGCTTTTCCGCATAGCCTTATCGCCGCTTTTGCGAACGCTTTGCCCACTGCGAAGTTCAGCCTGGTGATATCATTCAAGCTGACAAGCTCTTTAGTAGTCGCTTCATGAAGCTTAGCCTTCATTTCTTTATCATAATCATACGTTTCAAAGCTTAACACCTCAAAACTAGTATCCTTCCCGGATCCTTTTATCTTTAGAAGCGCTGCGTCTATGCCATCCTGAGAAGTGCCGGACATAAGACCTATGACTAGCTTTTCTGTCTTGTCCTTTATCCGCTCTAAAGCGTCCATGATATTTTTAAAAGCGTAAAGCATATATAACATTTACGGAGCTTCCTGAAGTTTTCTAAACAACCCTTTGAAATGATTTCGGGGTTCACGTTAGCCTTTATCGTAACGTTAACGACACCCGCAGGGGCACACACGCGCTAATATAAGAAAACGGCGTTGTGAAGAACCTGATTAGCACGAAGAACTCTTCGAGGAGACAACCATCTAGAATGCGCTGTAGTAACAAAGTTAACCACCGGGACAACACAATTTCTGCACATACAATCCCTAAACTCTTCCGATAAGGTGGTTATTCATTCAAGACACTAATCCTCATTGCTAAATAATCCCAGCTTTCCACAGCATCCAAAAAAAACCCACAACTATGAGGATTCCGAAACATATAACACTAAATAACTGCGTTTTCATTTGTTCAAAACTTACTGTTTGGACCTTCCCTCCAACCAAACCCTCTATTTTCTCAATGCCTGTCCGTTTCATTATACTATAAAGCGTTATCATCTTAATACTGTATTGTGCCCAGCACACTACGAGAGCTAATAACAATCCTATAATCACACCTATGTAGAGTAAGAAGTCTAGGGCATCAAAGATACTCATTAACCCAGTTTTTTCACCGTAAAACTTAATCCCCCACCTAAATAAAAAAAAGATAATGACACCAAAAATTATCGCACCAGCACCCCAGAGCCCCCCACTACCAAATAACGCAATTCCTCGTGTTTGAAGTTTTTCTTTTGATAGATTTGTTTGACATTTCGGACAGGTTAAATCGCCTGGGAACATTAGTTCACCACATTTATCGCAGAAGGTATCGCATGTCGGACAACGGATAAACTCACCCACCTTCACCAGTTCATGTTTGCACATAAGGCAGAATTGATTTGTTTTTTCTGCCTCTTCACTTTTCCCATCTGGAATTGCTGATAAATCTACGCCGCAATTCTTACAGAGTTTTGCTGTATGTTCACTCTCTGCTCCGCATTTCCAGCAGTAAGTTTTAGGGGCGGGCGTTTCAGCCGGGATAGCTGAATCAACAGCACGGGTTATTTCATTTTCAGGCCACCCTTTTTGTTTCAGTTGTGATTTTATCGCGTCTAAAGAAACCCCATCCTTCAACATCTTCCTGATAAAATCCACAAGCTTTTGGTCAACCATTATAGCTTCTAGAGAAGTCTGAAGTTTTAAATCTTTCTTTTAAAAACAACAACCTACAAGCTAGGAGAACAAAAACATAAGGATTAAATGGAAATAGGGCTTTACCCTTATATGGTTGAGAGCTCCAGGCGAATCGAAGAATTAAAGCGAAGTTCCAAGGGCATTATTCTTTTTTT
>VGLX01000031.1 GCA_016866645.1 Candidatus Woesearchaeota archaeon
ACGCCGATATTCGAGATTTGGTCCAAAACGATATACGGGAAGCACAGCCAGTATAACACGATAAACCTCAAAAGACTGCCAGAACCATACAACGGGTGGATAGACTTCGGGAGCAAGAACTACGACTCAGAAGGGTTTTACTGCACGATGTTCGATATGAACTCAGGACAAGGCGTAGACCTGAGAAAGAAGTTTTTGAGCGGCCGCAAAAAAGATGGTACGTATCATTTCAAACCGTACAGGTTCAGTATAGAAGGAAAGCTGATAATGCAAGGACTTGATAACCACTTCTGGTGGTATATCCTAAAAACAACCGAGAGGGGCGTGGTGGTATAATGAAGATACCGCGTACTTTCATGCCGGAAAAGAACTTAGAAAAAAAGATAAAAACGCTATCAAAAGAGAATTACAAACGGAGCAATACTTATCCTGAAGATCCCAGTTTTGAAGAGCTTAGCGAAAGGACTAGGCCCGTGTTTGAGAGCATCGTCAAAACAGTTTATGGCAAGCAAAGCTCCAACATCATCAAGCTGACGGACATGCCAAAACCTTATATGGGATGGATAGACTCTATCATCGGCAATTACGAACCTAAAAGCTACTACTTCACGCTTTTTGACGAGAAATCAAGAAAAGGCGTTGAGCTGAAGGACAAGTTTTTGAAAAGCTACAAAGGCAACAACGTATATGATTTCAAGCCGCATAAGCAGTTCAGCGTGAAAGGAAAACTTATTAAGGAAGACTACACGAACGGCTTTTGGTGGTTCATAATCACGGCAGACGAGGTGTACAAGAAGTAAGGCAAACTGAGCATCATGAAACTCCCTAAAACTTTCATGCCTGAGAAGGACCTGGAAGAGAAGATTAATGGATTATCTAAAGAATGTTATGAGCCGAGGCTCAAAAATCTCCAAGAAAAGCCCACTTTAGAAGATCTTCAGGAACGAACAAAACCCGTATTCGAAAGCGTTACAGAAACCATTTATGGAAAAGATTTTGAAAACACAATCGGAATAGACAGCGTCCCAGACTGCTATGCAGGATTTCTAGATTTCATTCTCAAAGGCTACGAGTCAGTGAGATATTATTGTGCACTTTTCGATTTGAATTCTGAAAAAGGCTGCGAATGGAGGGACAAGTTTTTGAACGATTACAAAGGCGAGGGCTTGTACGAGTTTAAGCCTGACAGCACGTTCAACATCAAAGGAAGGCTAATCAAAGAAGGTATCACAAACGACTTTTGGTGGTACATAATCAAACTAGGAAGCTAGGAATAAAATGAAACTCCCAAAGACGTTCGTACCGGATAAGAACCTGGAAAACAGCTTAGAAAACTTAGTAAAAAAAAAGCCTCAAGAAGAAGACATTCTGAAAGACCTCGTCATAAGCCAAAGGCATGGCGAGGAACTGCTCTACAACACAAGCCTTAATAGATTAAAGATTGAAGGCTACGAGCGGCATCTAAGGCCTGACGAATGCTTCACGCTCATAGCAAGATACTTAGAAGGCAATCTCAAAGAGCCACTAAGAAGCATAGCCTACAACATAGTAAACGTCAGCCTTCTCGACTGGCTAAGCATAGCTTTCCAAAGGCAAGGGGGCATACTGCATTGCTACTTGGACCCTGAAGGGCTAGTCTGGAATGGCGAGTGTTACGCTCCTCATCCGAAAGTCCAGTACAGCCAAAAAAAAGAGTTTGATATAAAAGGCATACCTTCGCTAGACTGGGTAGGCTTAGACAGGTTCGAAGATGGTTTTGTAAGATTCTTTTACGGAAAAAGCTTTGAAGAGCTCCCTGAAGAGTTCACCGACGGGATTTACAAGGCGCAGATAGTTATCCCTGAAGAGAACGTCTACTATGCGATGGCGAGAGGCCTAGGGCTCCACAAGTACAGCATGCAACCGGCTGAGTCTGCTAACTTCCGAGGAGTCCGTAAAATCAAAGAAGGAGAGATATCATGAAACTCCCTGGAGGTTTCGTACCAGAAACAGAGCTTGAGAACAAAGTCACAGAGCTAAACCAAGCCAAGAAGCAGAAGATACGCAACATAGACGACCTAGTATTATGGGATGATTCTGAAGAGTTCACGAGCCGCGAAACGTTAGACAGCTCAAGCTTAGAAAAAGAATATCTGGGTATAGATTTTGATTCTGTATGCAACAATTACTGCGTAAAATACGATGACGTGGTCCTGCATATACTACAATTCGTAGACTCCAGCTGCTTAAGGAACAATAAGAAAGGGTTGAAGAAAGGCCTGAACGCCTTCAACGACAAGAACATGTATGCTAAGCGCAGCTTGATCATCAAGGATAACTACGCAGTGTTCATGCACACTCATATAGGGGATGACAAAAACAGGGACAAGTTCATCCATGCGTACAGGAAAACGTTCGGGTTTAAAGAAGTGAAAGCTTAAAAACAGTCGCATCATTCTTCTTATCATATGAAAGTACCTGATAGCTTTGTCCCAGGGACAGGATTAGAGGAAAAGGTTTCTGACTTAGAGCAAGGCAAGAAAGACGACCTAAAACTGAACTTGCTGGTCATCAGCCCTGAACTGATAGACAAGTGTTTGATGCGCTACAAAGAGCCGAGCGAACTAGCAAGATCCTACCCAGCCTTCAATGCAGGAAAAGTTGAAGGATTCGAGAGCTCATGGTACAACTTATCAGACGGAGGTTCTGAAGACCGGATAGTTTTCGTAGACGTGATACAATTCAAGGACGAAGCCTCTTTGGAAAGCGAATCAGGCAAGATAAAGGACGTGAGCCAGAGGCGGGAAGTGGTGTTCTACTCTTCTACACTTGTTAAAGGGAAGTATCTGGTTTTCGTTTTCGCATTCAAGAAAGGGGCTATTATGAAAGATGGGATAGTCGACATTTACAAGTCAGACTTCAAGTTCGAAGACATGCAGTGAAAGCAAAAGGCTATCTTTATAAACAAGCTTTCTAAACATTAACATTGATGAAGCTGCCTAAGACTTTCATACCAGACAAGGATTTAGAAGAGAAAATACTTGGCCTTAAGTCTGAACACAAGAAGAGAACCTACTTAAACGATATCATACTAAACAAGAAGAAAGGCTTCCCTGGCTTCGTAGGCTGTTATGAGCTCAAATCCCTTGATGAGTTCTACTCGGCGCTTGATAAGAGAAAAATAGTTGACAGCGTCTTCGTACAGTATGACGTGCCATTCGTGAACATTATCGAATTTGAGGATGAGAAGTCTTTACAAAATAGCATAGCTAAGATGGCATCATGCGTTACTAAGATGGAAAAAGAGCTGATGCCTTTCATAGTGGACATGTTAACCAAAGAGGCTTATGCTGTTTTCGTCTTCACTCCAGAACTGTATTTCGAGTATAAGGACAAGTTCATCGACAGTTATAAGGATATGGGCTTCGTAGAAGTCTCAAAGCGAAACACGTAAGGTGCTATAAGGCAAAAAATGAAAATACCCTCAGCATTCGTACCTCCAGAAGATGATAAAAACCTCGTAAAGCTATTAGACGAACCTGAAGATAAGTCTAAGAAGAAGTACGGAATCACAGAACTAATCCTCGACCCTTCGCTTATGAGCATTTTCCCCGGAGATGAAGAAAAATGCGTCTACACAACATGGGTCAAAAATTTCAAGAAGGCTTATCCTGATATCAAAAAGAAAGACCTGGCTAACATGATCCGTGTGAATTACAACCGCGACATAGCTGACATTTTAGAGTTTAAAGATGAGAAAACACTCAACAACTACATGTCTAACATCAAGAAGTATGCGAATAAAAAGAGAAAAAAAGTGCAGTATGTCAGCGCTGAAGAGCTTGCCAACAAGCTGAAATGCCACGGAGTGCTCATCAAAGATGTTTACGCAGTATTCATCTACTCCCACCTGCTAAAATCTTGGGGCCATAAACACAGTTGCAATTCTATAATCGAGGGTTATAAGAAAGAGTTCGGGTTTGAAGAAATCAAAGGACGTTGAACATTATCTCGAATGTTCTCTCTTTTATCTGCTCTTTGCTCTTGTTCTGGAACTCTTCAGTCAGCTTGTTAGGCGTTATGCTTATCTTCTTGGCGCCTACTTTCTGCTGTATCTCTTTCTCCCACCTAGCCAAGTTGTAGTCAGTGATTATCGCGAGCTCTATCTGGTCTTGCATCTTAAGGCCGGCTTTCTTCCTGAACGCTTGTATCCTTCTGGTCAGTTCTCTTGCGAAGCCTTCAGCTTCCAGCTCAGGTGTTATCGTGACATCCAGCTCTACTTTTTGCTGACCTTCTTCCAAGGCTAGGTCTTTGATGTTGGTCTGCGTCTGGATTATGTCCTTCAATGGCTTGATGCCTTCTATGCTTTTTGCCAGAACGTGCGCTTTTTTCAGAGGCCACCTGACGCCTATCTGCGCCTTCTCCCTCTGGGCGAGTATCTCTTGTATTATCTTCGAAGCCTCCTCCATGTCCGCTTCTAGTTTCTTGTCTATCATTTTCTCGTTGTATTTCGGCCAAGCGCACATGTGCACGCTCTCCTCTTCTAGGCCGTACTTAGCTTTCATCTTCTGGTATAAGTGCTCTGTTATGTAAGGGCATGTTATCGAGAACATCTTCAAAGTGCTGAGCAGTGTTTCGTAGATTATCTTAAAAACGGTCTTGTCAGCAGTCCTGTGCCTCGTGTATTGTATGTATCCTCTGCTCAGGTCTAAGAATAATTTTGAGACTAAGTGAGGGGATTTGTCCAGCCAGTACTCGTCCAATAGTTCCGTGCATTCTTTAATAGTAGAGTTAAGTCTTGACAGCATCCATCTGTCTTCTATGTTAAGGTCCTTAGGTACTGCTTTTGGGAGCTTGTCAGCGTAGTCTACCAAGTAGTTAGTGATATTGAGTAAAACATCTAGTTCACGGTATTTCAGCTTGATTTCTTCCCAGGAGAAGCTCATGTCTTCGCCTGCAGGTGTCATTATCGTATACATTCTCATCGTGTCTACGCCGTACTTATCTAAGACTTCTTCTGGTGAGATGATGTTGCCTAGGCTTTTGCTCATCTTGACGCCTGCCACGTCCCTTAGCATGCCGTGAGTGTACATCGCTTTGTAGCAGTTCTCTCCTAATGCTATGTTTGACGCTAGCTGCAGCATGTAGAACCATAATCTTGTCTGCTCAGTAGCTTCTAATATCAAGTCTGCTGGCCAGTAGTGCTCCTTATGCTCTTTGATGTTAGGATAGTGTAAGCAGTTCCATGATGCTGTCCCTGAGTCTACCCATACGTCTATGATGTCAGGCAGCCTTTCTTTCATGGCGCCGCATTTGCATTTTATCTTTACCTCATCGATTAATGGCTTGTGCAGGTCTTTAGGCTTCTTGCCTGATAGTTTTTCTAATTCTTCTTCAGAGCCTATGACTATGTAGTCTTTGCATTCTTTGCACTGCCATATCGGCAATGGTGTCCCCCAGTCTCTCTGCCTGGTGATAGAATTGTCTTTAAGATTCTTTATCCATAGTTGGTACCTGTCTTTGATCTCTGGCGGAGTGTACTTTATCTTGTTGCTCTGCCTGATCATCTTTGGTATGAGGTCTTCTACTTTGAAGAACCACTGGTCAGTAACCCTGAAAATGACCGGTTGTTTGCATCTCCAGCAGTGGGCGTAGTCGTGCTCTACTTTTGTCGAAGCTATTAATACTCCTCTTTGTTCTAATGCATGGGTGAACTTCTGATTATCTTTTTTTGCGTTAAGCCCTGAGAACTCTCCCATATCTTTAGGGTAGTATCCTTTCTCGGTCAGGTTGTTGAAAGCAGGTATTCCATTCTTAGCTCCTACTTCGTAGTCTTCAGGACCGCAGCCAGGGGCCATATGCACTAAACCTGTTCCTGCACTTAGGTCGACGTAATCTTTTGACATCACTACTGTGAAAGCTTTCTTAGATTTCTTCTTTATCTCATCGTATTGTTCTTTCAAGGCGTCGTAGAACGGGTGGACGTATTTCAATCCTTGGAGTTTGGTACCTTTGAACTCCTCAATTATGTCCAGCTTGTAGTTAGTAAAGTTTGGTATCACTAATGATGCTAGGCTTTTGGCTAATATCCATACTTCGTCCCCTACTCTCGCTCTGACGTAGTCTAGTTCAGGGTTGGCCATCACGCCCAGGTTGTAAACAATCGTCCATGGCGTTGTTGTCCATATTATCAAGTACTCATTAGTCTTGCCTTCTACTTTGAACTTCACGAATATGGAATCATCTTCAACGTTCTTATACTCTAATTCGTGCTTGGCCAAGGCTGTTTCGCAGCTGTAGCACCAAGTCATTACCTTATTGCCTAAGTATAATCTTTTATTCTCGTGTGCTTTTTTTATCAGCCACCACTCGCCTTCTATGTACTCTTTGCTTATGGGCATGTAAGGGTTAACATGGTCTAATGATACGGCCAGCCTGTCGAAGTCCTTGTTCATCTGCTCCATCATCTCTAACGAGAACTTCTTGCACTCATCGATGTAGCGGCTTAGCCCGAACTCTTGAATCGCGTTCTTGTCTTCTAGCTTGAACTTCGCCTGCACCTTATGCTCCGTAGGCAAGCCGTGCATGTCGTATCCGCCACGGTCCCAGACGTCAAAGCCGCGCATACGCTTATACCTTAATGCTTCATCTTTTAGCACTTGATTCCATGCAGTCCCTAAATGGATCCTGCCAGAAGTGTACGGCGGACCGTCTAAGAAAAAGAACTTCTTCTTGCCTTTCAGGCTCTTCCTAAGCCTGTCCAGGATCTTTTTCTCCTGCCAGAACCTGAAAACGTTAGATTCTACAGTCTTGAAATCGTACATTTTAGGATTTTTTTAGTGAAAGATGGTTTATATAGCTTATTGTCTTTAAAAATAGATTACATATAAACGAATTTTTACACAATACTATGGCTATTGATAATTATCTCGCAGTGAAGGTTGTATCGATTTTTTATATCCCCCTATAACTCGTCCTTTGAGAGTACGCAAATCAATAACCGCTCCGAATTCCAAGAACACATCTAAAAATCTTTTATAATTATCACCCCAATAGACAATTGCGCAAGACATGGGCGCCCCCTTCCCTTCGTTCTTTCCGTTTACTAGAAATCGTAAACGCGTATCATAAAGAAAGCAGATACTGGTTGCCCTACTCCAAATATGTTCTTTCCAATGACTAGTATTAGACGCTACCGGGATTAATGCGATTACTTCAGACCCAAAAACCCTATTTGCTTCTGCGCATCTATAAAGCCAATGCTTAATAGTTGTTCCCTTCTCTCGGTCTGCCCCGTAAGGGGGATTCACGTAAATTTTTTTAAAATTCCATGATTCTTTTAGTCCATCATTCTTCGGAAGCGTATATTCCATCCGGGCATGTACGATAGAGTGTTTATTAGAGCAGGGGTCTAAATCGATTTGGCTGTCAAAAAATCGTTTCACAGCACGAACATAATTATTTGGAGTGCACCATTCTTGGCTTATAGAGTTTACTGATCTACCCGCAGTCATTTTAAAATTCTTCTCCAGTCTTTTTTTGTTAGGATATTAAGTTCGTCCCAAAGATGAGATAAAATCTTATTCTTAGGAGTAATAATATTGAACCATGAGTTTATTTTTTGAATATTTGATTTGAAATATTTTTGCAAAGCAATATCAGCGTCTAATGCTATCTGAACCTTCGTAAATCGGTTTTTTCCTTTTTTTCCAGAATAACTTTCAAGAAATGCTTTTTTGATAGGCTTATACTGTGGAAGGGGGCGTTGTATTAAATCATTAATGAATTGTGCTAAGCCTTTATCAGTAAGAAATAAAAGCCAGTCATATGACTGAGCTAAGACTTTCAACTCTTTATTAGGATTGCTAGAGGTAAACCAATTACCATGATTGCTAATAACTCCAATAGTCAGGACAAAATTTTGGAGGAATTCTTTCTTTTTAGACTTGATTATTTCGCTTAATAAAATAGGATAATCCTTGTAATATAAGCTCCCATTAGGCAGATGTATAACCCCCCCAATTCTACCATTATTTAACCGAATCTTTTGGAGTGATGAAACAGTTCTTGCAACGTATGCCCCTTGCTTTGCTTTTTCGATAGTTTGTGGTCCTTTCTTTGTTCCTTCTTCTACGCCTACCCGTTTACATTCAACAATAGCAAAAGGATGATTATAAAGTGAACAAAGGTTTATATGTAATCTGTCCTTTGTAACTGAATCTAAATATGCATTAACGAATCCATTAGGAGTATCACATACTGTACATGCATTACGAAGAATGGACCTGCTTGTTAATAAATGATTAGATCTAATAGAAGTATTTGGTTTAAGGACGCGGTATGCCTTACTTTTTTTCAGAAGTTTTGTCGATGTTATTGGAAGAAGTTTTTTAGACCAATCAATCGATTCTATTTGCATCAAAGGATGAAGGGAATATTCAATATTGTGTACTATATCAGAATTCATATATTCCTGCAAAGGTTTTTCAATTGCTATATACTTCTCAAACCCCCAAGATTTTAAAGTGTAAAATGAAATTATCTCAACAAGTGTCCCTAATGCCCGACCTGCAGCTTTTTTAGAGTCTTTTGTATAATGAAATACATTTTTAGCAAGAGTATTCTGTAACTCATCTACTGAGAGGTATGTCATTTCCTAGTTTTATTCCCCTTTCTTTATATAACCTTTTTCTTTAAATAGTTTTTTAATTCTTTTTGAAAATTCTTTCAATTTTTTGGAAAAATATCTCCTCAAACAGTGAACCTCCCCACCGCTGAGCGGATGGGGCATCTGGCTATCCCAAGTTTTGGGCGTTGCCAGTCCATTCTTGCTTCATCGACGTTCCCAACGGAGCATCTCCGCAGGCGTTGATTCCCGCGGTCCCTACGGTATTTTCCAAAGCTGACGCTTTGATAATCATGGCTGACATGACATCACGGTCTAATACAACACCACATTTTTTGCATTTATGATCTCTTACTGCCAACGA
>VGLX01000032.1 GCA_016866645.1 Candidatus Woesearchaeota archaeon
AACCCAAGATATCTGAGCTATTGAACCTTCGGAACCCCATGTATTTTTTGCAATGGAAAGAAGCCGTTCTTGTCTCGACTCTTCTTTGTTTAACGTTCTGTGTAAGAATTTATTCTTTCCCCTTTCCTCCTTGCGAGAACATTTCTCAAATATGAAAACTACATTTTCGGTAACTTTTGCATCACCAAACACTGCACCAACTTCAGCAATAGACCTCACTTTGAAATTATTGAGAATCACTTCTCTTAAAATTACCATGTCAGATTTCCTTAAGAATGTATCAGGTACAATGAACCCGAAGAGACCACCCTCCTTGAGTAGTTTTATTGCGTTTTCAATAAAGAATACATATGAATCATAATTTTTGATTGCCGTAGTTGCCAGTTTTCCTTTCAAGAATACAAGGTCTTCTTCTCTTAAGTCGGCCCCGTACGGTGGATTTCCTACCACAACGTCGAAGCCTCCGTCTTTCATTATTTCAGAGAATTGTTCTTCCCATTTGAAAGCTTTTTTATCTATTTTCTCGTCGTCTATTAAAGAGTTGCCTATTCGGATGTTTTGTTCGAGTAGTGGGAGTTTCTGCCCTTTCTCGGCTATTTTTAGTAACAAGTTTAGCTGTGCGATTTCTGCGGCTTGCTTGTCTAGGTCGACTCCGAAGATGTTGTCTTTGAGTATCCTTTCTTTGGTTGAGTAGCCGGTGAGCGTTTTCTGCCCGTACATCTTGTCTTTGGTGTAATGCTCGTTCATGACGTCAAAGGCCTTTACTAGGAAGCTTCCTGAGCCGCAGGCAGGGTCTAAAATCCGGATTTTGGAGGCGTCAACTTTCTTGCCTTTCAAGAGTTCGCCGAGCGTGTTCCGGACGATGTAGTCTACGATGTAAGTCGGGGTGTAGTAGATGCCTTGTTCTTTCCTGTGGGCTTTGCCTTCTTTCAGCTTAGCCCTTTGTGGTGTTTTCTTGAGTATGTGGCCTAAGTATTGTTCGTATAAGTTTCCCATGACGTCTGATGGTATGACGTTGAAGTTGTATCTTAGGCCGTCTGACGTGGAGTGCAAGCCGTCTAAGATCTCAAATAGCAAGCTTTCGTCAAAGCTTATAGTGTCCACTTCTCCGTTTTCGAATATGCTGCTGTCATAGGTTTGGTCGTAGTAGTCGAAGATGCGTCTGAGCAGCTTAAGCACGCCTTTTTTATGGGTTTTGTAGGCTTGTATGACTGGGAGCAGCTTGTAGTTGGTTTCGAAGTCCCTGTCTTCGCAGTTCTTGATGAATAGCAGCCTTATCAGCAGTTTCTGGACGAGCTCGTCTATCTCTTCGGCGGAGTATTTTTGCTTGCTTGATATGTCTTTTGAGAGCTTAAGCCTCCAGTCTAAGAATTTGGCTAACAGCTCTTTGTCTATAGGTGTTCTCGGGACTTTTTTGCCTACTCTTGTCGCGTATTCGTCTAGCTTGTTGTTGGTGATGCTTTCTTTGCTTAACAGCCATAGCATGTCAAAATTGTCAAGGTAATCTTTATAGTCTAATTGTCCGAATAGTGCGTTCTTCCACCAGTCTTTCTCTTTCCATTCGCAGTTGAATATTATGATTGATTCGAAGCTTGTGAGAACGACCCACGTGTTTCCGCTGTTCACTCCGTATTCTATGGCTTGTTTCGTATGGTCTTTTAATATGCTGCCTATCGGTTTTGCTTCTACAAAGAATTTGTTCTGTCCGGAGATGCGGAATGCGTAGTCTACGGCGCCTTTCAATACGCGTTCTTCGCTGACAACTTCGACATTTTTCTCATTATGGACGTCCCAGCCCAAGGCTTTGAATAATGGCAGAATAAAAGTCGTTTTTGTGTTCTGTTCTTTCCCTTCAAAATTCTTTATGTCGCCGGATGCTTTGTACTTCTCATAAAGGTCTATAAGCCTTTTTACTTCTTTTTTCGCATCCTCTTTTGAAAGCATCATAAGGGATTATGGTGAATCGTTTTTTATAGTTTTCTGTTCGTCCTCTTCTATAATCTTGCAGAACTCGTAATAGTTGTTTGCGCAAGTCTCGCAGATGAGGCCCATTTTTATAAGTTCTTCGAATGTCTTGTCAGGGTTGTCCATGCATACTGTTGTACAGTTACATCTCGCCATTTAGGCCACTCTCCAAGCTGCGCTTAACAGCATCCACGCAGAAAGCGCTGTTTATGATGTTTCCATTCTCATCTTTGATAAATACAGTAGGAAGCATGTGCAGTTCTTTATCTTTGCTGAGTAAATATCCTTCAGGGGTTGTGATATCTATCACAGTGTGAGGTATGTTAGCTGATTTGAGGAAGTTAACCATTTCCTTACAGTCCTTGCATGTAGGACGAATATACACCTCCAGTTTAGGTATACTCATTTTGCTTCATATCCTCCTTCTTCAGGTAATGACTCGGCAAACTTGCGGAATTCCCAGTAAGAATTAGCGCATGACTCACAGATGAGACCTAGTCTTATAAGCTCCTCGAACGTCTTCTCCGGATTGTCACGGCGCACGCGGACACAGTCACATCTTTTTCCCATACGAGAAATTATTGTTCGAACTTGTTTATAATTATTATTGTAATCTACTCGATACTAAAAGAATAGGAAAGATTATCTCGCTTTTTTGAGCCTTCGCTTGTCTCTTTCTATGTCTTCCAGGTCATCGTCTTCTTCTTCGTCTTCTCCGACGTCAATCTCTTCTTTCCTGTCTGAGTGGGACTTGGCGTATTTCTCTGCGTGCTCTTCAGAGCAGAACCTGTACACTTCGTCATTGATCTCTTTTTCTACGAAGTCTGCTGTTATGACCTTTCCGCAGATAGGGCATTTCGCCATCTTGGCTCCTTCCTCATACCCTTTCATGAAACCTTCATCAGCGTCAGTTATCTCATCTTCGTCTTCTACCAGCTCTTCCCTTGCTGCTTCGGAGTAGACTTCTTCTTCAGCGTCGCCTGCTTTTATCTCTTGCTCTTTTTCTTCAAGCGTCTTTTCGTGTTTGTGTATCCTTGTCATGTTGGATTATTGGCTTTATCTTTAATATAAATTTTTCTGTTCTTTAACATTTGATAATTGCAGTTTCGGCACTATCATAAGCGCGGCTAATGTCAAGATTCCAGACAGAAATATCGGGAATGCATTGCCATACAATCCGCCAAGCCCTCCGGAGAGGACTGTCCCTGTGACCGAGCCTAAAACGCTGACTATTCCCATCAATGCAGTGTTCCCGCCTAATCGCTCTTTCTTGAACACTTCGGTTATTGCTAAGTATATGAATATCGCGAACGCTCCATCCCCTATCTCGTGAGTGACCCTAAAAAGCAGCACTAATAATGGCTGTGTTGTGAAATACCATCCTACGTTGCCTAAGCCGCTCATGAACAGCCCGAAAGCCACTATTCTTTTCAGGCTTAGCTTCTTATCATACCTCTTGCCTAACACATATCCTGTTGTGCCTAAGAATACTAACGCAATGCATAGCACTAAGCCGGACTGCATCATGCTTAAACCAGCATCCTCTTTTAGGAACAGTGACACTGACGTCTTCTCAGGGCCCCAATGGTAAGCTAACAAGAAGTATAACAAAGCCATCCACAAAACGGTTTTGTCTTTAACATCCTTAATATAATCCTTCAGCTTAGTGGTAGACACCATCGTTCTAGGCAAGAATAAAGAATAAACTGAAAGCACCAAAGCGCTGACGCCAGTTATCAAAAAAGCAGTCTTGAAAGTAAACACATTAAGTATTAATCCTCCGATGAAAAATCCTATTGCTGACCCTATCCCATTAGAGAATACGTAAAGCCCCAATGACCTTCCTTTTCCATCATGGCCTACTCGTTTCATTATCAGGCTATCTAGTGACAGCCTAAACAAATTTCCTGAAACTCCCCATATGACATAAAGCGCCGCTAAAATCCAAAAGTTCTTCGCGACTGCCAGTCCAAAATAGTACGACGCCATGAGCAACATACTTATGAAAACCATTATTTTAGACATCACATTATCGTTAATCATCCCTATAGGGAATGAAGCTAAGAACATAACTAAAGACCCTATTGCCATTAATACTCCCATCTGCCAGCCGTTAAGTCCTATGCTCTTGAAATACACGGGCATAAAAAAAGAAGTCAAACAGGGCAGAACGCAGTTCAAGAACATCACTACATACTCGTGCTTGTGGTCGGACATTTCAAATAAGAAAAAGGAAAAAGGTAATATAAAAAACTATTTTTTGCCTTTCTTAGGAAGGTATTGCTTCAGCTCTTCAGCCTTATCGGTCTTTTCCCAGGTGAAGTCAGGGTCTTCTCTTCCGAAGTGCCCGTACGCCGCTGTCTTCCTGTAAATCGGCCTTCTGAGGTTAAGCTGCGCCAATATGTCTGCTGGCTTGGTAGGGAAGTGCTTCTTTATTATCTCTACTATCTGTTCCTCAGATATTTTGTTTGTTTCGTAGGTGTTCACGAAGATTGATAACGGCTTCGCTACGCCTATCACGTAAGCTAACTGCACTTCGCACTTTTCAGCTAGTCCGGCTGCTACTATGTTCTTGGCTATGTACCTTGCCGCGTAGGCTGCTGACCTGTCTACTTTTGTCGGGTCTTTTCCTGAGAAAGCTCCTCCGCCGTGGTGTCCCATCCCGCCGTAGGTGTCTACGATTATCTTTCTTCCTGTGACTCCTGCGTCTGCCTGTGGTCCGCCCACTACGAATCTTCCTGTAGCGTTAACGTAGAACTCTGTGTTCTTGTCCAAGTATTTTCCGCAAACCGGCTTTATCACGTATTCTATAATATCCTTTTCTAGTCTTTCTGATGTTACGTCTTCGCTGTGGTGCGCAGCTATTACTACGTTTGTCAGCCTTTTTGGCTTGCCATCAACGTATTCTACTGTGACCTGGGATTTTCCGTCAGGCCTTAGGTAGTTCAGTTTTCCGCTCTTTCTCACTTCTGCAAGCTTGAGGGACAGCTTGTTTGCCATGCTTATCGGTAACGGCATGAGATCTGGTGTCTCATTCGTTGCGTAGCCGAACATCATTCCTTGGTCTCCGGCTCCTTGCTCTTTGAACTTCCCTTGCCCTTCTGTCACTCCCTGGGATATGTCTGGGCTTTGCTCTTCTATTGATACTGAGACCGCGCATGATCCAGCGTCCATTCCGCATTTCCCGTCTGTGTAGCCGATCTCTTTCAAGGTTTGCCTAACGACTTTCGGTATGTCTACGTATGTCTTTGTTGTCAGCTCTCCGGCTAGCTTCACTTGCCCAGTCTTGACCATGGTCTCGCATGCCACTCTGCCGTAAGGGTCTTTCGCCAGTACGGCGTCTACTATTGCGTCAGAAATCTGGTCGCAGACTTTATCAGGGTGACCTTCAGTCACGCTTTCGCTCGTAAATAAAAAGTTTCCTTGTTTCATGTTCTTCCACCTCAAGAATTATGGTTAAGTTTTTGGTTTTTAAATATTATTGACAAAATTATTCCTATGAGAATAATGTCTTATAAGCTGTTATCTATCATAACAGAATAATTCTCCACGTATTCTTTTGCAAACACTTCAGTTTCGTCATCCAAATATTTTATGCCTACATGGTGCCCTATCTCGTGCAGTAATGTTAAATAATTTTTAAGCTTGAATTGTTCAGGAGTGAACTTTTTAATCTCATAGGAGTCATTAGGCTGCAAGCCCAAGTTTATTTCGAATAAACCCCCCTTTTTTAAGTGTTTGAACAAGTGAACCCTCCCATTTTGGTATTTTCCACCTATCTTGATTCCTTTCTCGTATCTTCCAAGTAGTTTATGATGTTCATTTTTAGAAGGTGTTTCTATGATTATTTTTTGCAAGCCCCCAACATGTGCTTTCGGAAGTTTTTCTAACATGCGGACTATTTCAGAATCCGTAAGGAGAAAATCATAATCATCATCATATTTTCTTACTATCCTTTCTATCTGGACCTTACACTCCTCGTCAGAATGTGCAGGCTTAAACTCTTTTAATAACTGGTTTGTTTTCAAGTCTAAGCTAGTTCCCGGTATGAATATCTTAAGGAGTTTCATTTTATACTAGCCCTTTCTAAAAAGTTTATAAGCCTTTCTATTAAGAATATTTTTTTATAACAGTATTCCGAAAAGAATATAAAGGGGTTGAAATCTCTCAATGTTAAAATGGAAAACAGCCTAGAAAGCATAAAATCAACAAGGATAAAGCTTGGCCTGACGCAGGCAGAACTAGCACAATTAGCAGGCGTATCGCAATCTTTGATAGCTAAGATAGAATCTAAAAGAGTCGATCCTACATTCTCCAACACCCAGAAGATATTCGAGACGTTAAGGCGGATGGAGCAGAAGAACAACCTCAAAGCAAAAGACGTGATGAACCCGAAGATAATATCCGTCAATGCCAAAGACAACATAAAAGAAGTAATAGCCAAGATGAGAGAGCACGAGATCTCACAGATACCAATCATAGACAAAGATGTCAAAGGTGTAGTTTCAGAAAGCGGGATACTAGAACAGATACAACAAGGGAAGGACATAAAAGATTTAGAAATCCAAGAAGTAATGAATGAGACACCACCCGTAATATCCGAAGAGACTGACATAAACTTAGTCACTAACATGCTAAAATATCACTCGATCATACTCGTGAGCAAGTACGGCAAGCTCACAGGTGTCATAACAAAAGCGGATATTCTCAGAAAAACATACAAATAAATAATTTTTCCGAAACAATCGCAAAATCTTCCAAAATTCTTGGCAAAGGCATATAAAACAGATATAAGATTCTTAGGGATTTATGAGACGAATACTAATCTTGATATTGCTACTCCTCCCGATGGTAAAGGCAGAAGTCTTGATAACCGAGATCATGGCAAACCCCCTAGCAGACGAGGATTTGAACGAATGGGTAGAGCTTTACAACAACAGCACAGAGTTTATAGATATGAAAGGATGGTCTTTCGGTGACGACAAGGACAACGACACGCTAAAAGGCGGATTGTATAACGGAGAAGGGACTATCATCCCAAGCCAAGGATATGCGATACTCACAGATTCCAATACAAGAGTTTACAATAATTTCAACGTAAGCTCAGAAACGATTAAGTTATACTGTGACGATGACACCTTAGGCAACGGCTTAAGGAACAGCGGAGAAACAGTATGGCTTTACAGCCCTTCCAGAGATGCCGTACAAGAAGTTACGTACCAAGAGACAGGAGAAGGCTTAAGCTACTCACTAATCGGAGATAACTGGACAGAGTCAGAGCCTACACCAGGATACGGCGACATAGCCCAAGAGGAAGTAATAAAGACAGGCTGTGATTGGAAAGTGGAAATCCTAACAAACCTCACGTTCATAAACGACCCAGAATTCGAGATACTCGTAAGCAAAGTTTACGGAGAGAAAAACAACCTCACCCTGAACAGGCGGATAAAGGACGTTTTCGGAGGGACAGTAAAAGAATATGGGCCCTTAGAAGTGGAAGACGCTCTGAATTATAGGACTTACAAATACTCACCTAACCTTAAGAGCAATAATGCTTATGTAATAGAAGCGAATATCAACAGCGACTGTGATACTATTCCTGAGAACGATAAAGCCCAGCAAGTGATATTCGTGCAAGGGGAGAAAGCAAAAGAAGAGTCAACGCTTGAGATAACACAGGTCTACGACCTGGGCCAAGACAAAACCGCATCATGGGGGCAGACGATAAAAGCTAGGCTGAAAGTATACAAAGGCAACACCAACAAGAAAGCTATCGACATATGGACAGAAAACGGTAAAGAAAAAGCAAGCAAACAAGCGAGCATAAGCCTAGAAGACAAGTACACGACAACAGAAATAACAATACCCTTACAGCTAAAGCCTAACTGCGACAAGAAGCTCAAGGACGGCGAGTACAGGATAATAGCCGAAGGCCTAGACCTAGAAGCAGACAAGAAAATAACAATAAAAGGAGAGAACAAAGAGACCTGCCAAGTGATAAAAGAGATAGTGAAACAGAACGTGACCGTAAAAAGCGAATGCCCTGCAGTAAAACAAGAATCCCTTAAGAATGCCACAAAAAAAGAGACGCCTGCAGCGAATCTCACAACGCCGCATACAGAAAGCCCTGCAAAGATCACAGGAGAAGTCGTCTACCAATCAAAAGACGCTAAAACCAAAAAGATAGGGCAATACGTCTACGCAGGAATAATCGCAATGATAATAACCGGATTCTTAATCAAGAGGAAGCTAAAGCAAAAAAGCGAAGCTATATAAACCAAAAAATACTTGCCTAAAACTAACCATGGATAAGATACAAGCTAAAATCGTAATTGAAATATTAGGGACGCCAAAAGAGCATGTCGAGCAGACTATAACCAAGGTTATCGAGAACCTTAAGAGCGAAGAAGGCGTCAAACTCTTAAGAGAAACAACATACCAAGCAGAGAAGATCAAAGACATGTGGAGCACATTCTCAGACTTAGAAATACAAGTTAACGACTTAACCAAACTTGTAAGCATATGCTTTGACTACATGCCATCCTCAGTAGAGATAATCGACCCTATAGAGATGGAACTAGAAACTGTAAAGATAACAGACCTCCTTAACGACCTGATGGCAAGGCTCCACAAGACAGACATGCTACTGAAGAACTCTTTAGCAGAGAATAAAATTCTAAAACAAAAAAAGTGAACCTCCCCACCGCTGAGCGGATGGGGCATCTGGCTATCCCAAGTTTTGGGCGTTGCCAGTCCATTCTTGCTTCATCGACGTTCCCAACGGAGCATCTCTGCAAGCGTTGATTCCCGCGGTCCCTGCGGTATTTTCCAAAGCTGATGCTTTGATAATTATTGCTGACATGACATCACGGTCTAATACGACACCACATTTTTTGCATTTATGATCTCTTACTGCCAACGACTTCTCAACCAGGTTTCCACAGATGCAATACTGTGACGTTCCTCTGGCATCGACTTCTACGATTCGT
>VGLX01000033.1 GCA_016866645.1 Candidatus Woesearchaeota archaeon
TTCCCTGTCCATCACCGAATACGTTTTTTGGAACGCCACAATCCTTCACCTACAAGGCGCCCCCTAAAAACCTCCCCTCCCAATCCACTAATAATAAGCATTCACTAGAATAAGATTATTTAGGTAATCCAAAATATATTCCCAATTACACATATAAGCCCATCAATAACCCACGTCAAAGCTTAATACATACCTGTAAAAACTAGACCGTGAAGTTAATTGGTGATAGGTTTTTATTCTTCTGAATCTTTAGGTTTGTTGACTTAAAGGGAGGGTTTGGAAGGGGTTTTGCGCCCTGGGTTTTGGAGGTGCGAATCCCTATGAAGTGTGTAAGTTGTGGTTCTTGTTATGTGGTGCGTGATGGTTTTTTGGAGGATGGTGGGCAGAGGTTTAAGTGTAAGGGTTGTGGTAAGCGTTTTTGTGAGACAACTGGCAGTTTTTTTCATAAGCATAGGATTCCGGTAGATGTTGTCAAATGTGCTATTTTCTTTCACTTGTTTGTGACTGCTGGTGTTGCGAGGGTTTTTGTACGTTACTTGTATGGTTGTAGTATCAGCGAGTCTGCTATTTGCGCTTGGTCGAGAAAATTTCTTGACAGGATAAGTGAGATTGAGGTTGAGCCTTCAGATGGTAAGAGCTGGCCTTTGAAAGTCAGACATACTGATGAGAAGCAGATAAAGGTTAAGAAAGAGACGGCATGGTGGTTAAACACCGTCGATGAAACAGGAAAACCTTTGACTGCCAGCATAGTCCCGAGCAGAGATGGAGAATCTGTCAAAGAGCATATGAGAAAACACAAAAACTTCGAGAAAGATGTTGATATCATGGTAACTGACGGAATGCCAAGCTATCATAAATCTGTCAAGATTTTCGGAAGAAAATGCTATCATGCAGTAACAGGCTTAGAAGAACAAACGTTCAACATAAGAAAAAAATTATTTTTCCTATCAAACCTCCCTGTAGAAAGACTGCACAGCCTTATCGATTCTTTCATACAGTTGAAAGTCAGAGGAAACTTTTCAAACCTAGAACAAGCAGACAGGACTAGAAAAGCATTCATGTTAACGCAGCTCATAAAAAAAGAGATAAAGCTAGGAAAAAGGAGCGTAACATTCCCAACCGCCCTAAAAGAGCACAAACCACTGATGGAGATAGCTGTTACCGCCAAAACCTAACCCCAGCACAACCCTCAGGATAAAAGCTGTGAACTAGCAAGAACCATAACAACCCAACAGGATCATCACCAAATAACTTCATAGTCTAAGCTTAAAGAAAGGTTTATATAATGAGGCAATAATCCGAAAAGAGTCGAGATAGATGATATTATATATAATTAACTAAAAAATGCTCAAGCCTTTCAAAATCTTCAAAAAACAGCTACATCCTGATAAGACAAGAGGCGAAAACATAGAAATAGCCATACCATTAGCTTCTCTCCTAGGCTTAAAGCTCCAAGGCCAGCCACACCAGAACTTCATGAGCCTAGTCTACAGCCTCATAGAAGAAAAGCCAACAATAATTCCTCCGAAAGAAGAGGAAAAAGATAGTCTAGAAACACTGATCGCGCTAGAGGATGTAAACAACGTCATAAAAACAGACTGTGCAGGAGAGAAAAGCCTAAACAATATCAGAGACGGCGCAATACAGGACTTCGACCAAAAATTCAACAGCCTAAGGCATGAGTATAACCATCTAGAGAAAGACAAAGCGAAAACGCTGATCAACAAGTCATTGCACTTCTTACTCAGCCAGAAAGACACGTCGCTAACGCCCTTGCTGAACGCAGCAGAAAAGCTGCCGATACAAAAAGACTCAAACCTGAGATACTACCATAACTGGTTCCTAGTCGGAGAGAGATTGAAACAAGAGCTGAACAAATCATTCGAGATAATAGCCAAAAACCTAGAAGAACAAGACCTAAACAAACCGATAAAAGAACTGAAACAAGAGCTGAACCAAAAGTCTGTAAAATATTCTGAAGAGCTGAACAGATCCTTAGAAAACAAGTACATATCCCTGCTTGTCCAGCAGTTAGGGCTAAGCAAAAACGAACAGGCCAAAGCATTGCACAGCCTAGCGACGGTAAACACGATGGTCCTGCCTAAGCTGAGAACAGTCACAGACCATACGAGCAAAGACCTGACAGACCTGATAAAATACCAGTTCCCGGACAAGGACCTGTACTGCATAGAAGAGGCCTCGAACAGCAAAGACGCACAAGCCAAGACTGTAAAGTACGAATTCTTCACAAACGGCCTGACCATAGAAGACGACGGCCACGGCATGGGCGAGAAGATGTTCTTCGAAGAATACCCGTTCCCTTACCTTTCAGTGAAGCACGGGGAGCTGAACATCGGAAGGTTCGGAGCAGGAGCCAAGGCCAAGCTCGTAGAAGTGCTGAAGAACAACGGGGAAGTCATAGTAGAAACGAAAACAAGACAAGGGAAGGCACTAAAGCAGAGGTATTTCATGCATGACCAAGAGCTGTACATAAGCTTCTCAAAATCAGACAAGACCAAGACAGGAACAAAAGTGACTATACTAAGCCCGAAAAGAAGCAAAGAAGACGAAGCCAACCAGAAAAGCCTGATAAGGGAAAGGCTAAGCTACTTCGATCCGAACAAGACAACAGTAATATCCGGAAAAGAAAAGATAAACAGGAACAGCGCTTTGAAAAAAGAGGCAGTAGAGGACATAGTCTACAAAGATGAGCACAACAAGACATATTTCAGTACAGAGAAAAAAGGAGACGTAGTCTTGCTATCAGGAGGGGTGCTGATAAGCAAGTCAAAAGCCCCATTCAACCTTATAATCGAGGTACCATTAAGGTTCCAGCCAGTAGAAGGAAGGAACGACTTCGTATACAGCGAAGACCTGCGAGAATACATGGCACAAGTTTTCAGGCAAGCCATCCTCCCAAAGCTCGACAAGAAAAGCGCAGAATGGTTCATGAACAACAACGTGAACCAAAACCCGTTCTACCAGTTCGAACAGAAAACCAGCAAAGAGGAGATCATAAAGTTTTACAACACGCTCTATCCTGAAAAGAAGATATCACAAGACACAGCAATAATCAACTTGCCCAAAGGGGAAGTTAACCGGCTGAACAGCCTGACCGATAAGGCTTTGTTCGTAAAAAACAGGAAACACAAGCCACCCTACCTATTATCCATCGAGGAGTACAGCCTGCTTTCTGAGCAAAAAAAATCGGACAAGACAGAAGAAACGAAATATTCTATCCAAGAAGCGATGGCCAAGCACGAAACCGGACTGAACTATGCTGACAACTCATTCATGAAGAGAAGCAGGAAGATAACGCCAGTCTACTTGGACAGCATGAACCATGACACGCCGTTTTACTACAACCAAGAGAACAGCATGTTACTGATAAACATGAATCATAAAGCCTTCAGGATGAAAGACGAAGCCAAGAAAAGCTTCTACCTGAGCCAGATGTTGAGGATAGCCACGAATGGTTAACACGCTAAGATTCGACTACTACAAGCTTGAACTGATAAAATCAGACTTAGAGCTAGACAAGAAGCTAGGAGAAGAGCTGACAAAAGAAACCCTGGACCTTGACGAGATAAGCAAAGTGCTGCAGCTAACCGAGAAGATGGACAAGACAATAGCTGTGAGGAAAGTCAAGCATGCAGTAGAGAACCAGCTAGCATCCGCCAAAGAAGTCATAAGAGAGATTGCTGTACAGAACACAGTCGACGCTTACTTCGACCTGGAAAGCTTCCTCACCAAAAGGAACGAAAAGGTCCATTACCCCCTAAGAGTGGACGTCACGACAAAGAAAAAAGGAGAAAACACCTATGACCTAGAGATAAGGGATTACGCTACTGGAATGACCCAGCAGGATGTCCTTTACAAATACTTCGCGATAGGCGACACCTCAAAACAGGACAAGAACTACCACGTAGGAGGCCACGGCAGAGGGGCCAAAGCAGGGCTGAACCATTGCAAGCAGATGACAGTCGAGTCTTTCGGCAAGAAGACCTGCGCGAAGAACAGTGACGGAGAATATTCCATCGAGATAGGAGAGAGCTCAGATGTCAGGGAAGGGACAAAGATCACCCTTGAGAATTTGGTGATAAAAGAAGAGCCGTTACTAGCGTTGAAAGAGTTCGCAGGCAGGATAAGCAGCCAGTTCGACTTCAGGTTCAACGGAATAAAAGTTAATCAGAAAGACGACAGTAACGAGCTAGGCAAGCTCCCGTTAGAAGAGACTAAGAAAATAAGAGAAACGCAGCAAGACCTCAGCGACCTCCTGCAAGCCAGCTCGAAACAAGCGCAAGGCCTAGAGCTGAAGCAGTCAGTGATGACCATCTTCGAAAAGCCACTAGACATAGATTACCTGAAAAGGGTTATAACATTGCCAGCAGGATACTTACTGTCAAGGTCGAGGAATGAGATACCCAAACCGGTACAAGACGTATTGGAAGACAGGAACGAGAAGTCTTACAAGAAGTTCTTCACATACTTATATGACAACTTAACAAAGATAGGCGCTTACGAGTTCAGGTTCATGGACTCTTTCTCGAAAAGGACGGACACATTATCAAAAATCGTTATAGACACTTACAAAGCAGCGAAGAAGACTGCCATAGCCTTCATGATAGGCTCATTATTATTCTTCTCGGTAGAAAACATCGTCAAGCCCGGGATAGACCTGGCCGCGTATTACATGTCAAAAGAGAATTACTTCTCAACCAAGGTCTTATCAAAAGTCCACAGGCCAGTAGCAGACGTGCATGAAATAATATCAAGCCTCTTCGGGCAGTCAAGGCTGTTCTCGAAGATAAAAAAGCGCCCGATAGGCTGCTACTCTTTCGAGCACAGGACTGGGAACAGCACAGAAAGGAGTTACAGAAAAGACATCTTTTTCAAGCTGACATCTTATAATCGCATACTTCCTGATGGCAGCTGGACCAACATCGATGACAGCGAGCTTATGAGGCCGCGCCACCTCTACGAGGAGAAAGCTGTCACAGAAGTCTTCGTAAACCTGAACCTAGACTGCTACAAGAAAGAAAGCATTCTTCCTATGCCTATAGGCTACAGATTTGGTATGGCATTGACATCATTCGAGGCTTTCCCGGCGAACTTCCCGATGGACAAGCTCCCAAGGGACACTTATTTAGCAGGAACCATAAAAAAACCGGAAGGGAAGTACCCCGTACAATATGTTGTCATAAAAGCGCCAGAGCTTATAGACCAGTTCGAAAAGCAAGACCCTGAAATGATAAAAAAGTTCACGCAGCTCCCGTTTAAGATAGTATACCCTGAAGACTTAGAGGCGAAACTTAAGCGGCTGGATGAGATACAAATCTCGCAAGCCAAGAAAGTGAAACTGGTCGCGAGCATAATCAAGGAATACCTGACTTACAACACATCTAAAGAAAATAACATCAAGTACATGAAGATGGACAACGTAGTCAACGACCCATTGAAATCAAAACAGGTTGACTGCGACGTGGCTAACGGCATACTCGCATCAATACTTAGGGAGAGGTATAATATACCTACGAAACTGGCAGTCGGCATCCAAGGCGTAGACGGAGAGCTGAACCTGAAATACGGCCACGGAGTATGCGAAGCTTACATACGCGGACAAGGATGGGTAGAGCTAGACGCTACTCCAGGAATACTAAGCGAGGACATGCTTAAAACGGTTTACAACGACGGACCATCATGGTACACGAAACTTTTCGACTGGCTGAAAAGCGTCATAAACCCTGATAAGAAGCCAGGCCAAGAATTAGAAGAAAAAGTAGTCGACGAGTACACAAACTTAAGGCCAGAGCCTGTAGGCGTTTCAGACTATTTCAGGAAAGCGATGTATTACGGGATATCAGGCGCGCAGTTCCTGCTGAAGAACTACATGTATGTCATCCCCGCAATGACCTCACTAGGTGTTTACGCTTGGCTCAGGCGCAGGAAGAAGAGAAACATGAGAAACCTCCCGGTAGTAGACACGAGAGTGAAAGAGGAAGACAAAGCCTATGAGGAGCGCATAACAATAAACAAAGGGATAGAATACCTGAAAAAAGGAGAGCTATCCTATGACCAGCAGGTGAATGATAAAAGCCTGGAAGACTTGGCTAAGAGCGAAATAGAACAAGGCCGTTACGTGCTGGACTACAACTTCTACAATGCCATAACCGAGATGAGCGGGATAAAAACCAAGAAGTATGACGCTTCAGAAGAGGAAGATACTAAGAGCCCTATAACGCCCAAACTATTGAAGAACATAACTTTCGGCAACGAGATACGCAAGAAGAAGCAAGACGCTGAGAAGATATCAAGATACTCGAAAAACATCAACGCCCTGCAGGACATAGTCACGAACATATGCAAGTCCAACAGGCTAAGCCAAGTGAAAGTGACAGCTGAGTACGAGTTCGAAAGCAAGGACAAGATGTTCTCGTTCAAAGAGAGCTCGTTCAGCCCCAAGGTCTACGTCAACCTAGACCATAAGCTGATGGAAAAAACACCACAGTCATTATACTTCGATGGGGAAGTGCTTGACAGCCTGGTATTCACAGTGGCGTTAGCGCAAAACCAGAGCATAGGCGAGATTTCAAACATGAAGAAGAAATACCTCAACAACGCGGTCCTCGGAGGCCAAGAATGACATCATATGACCTAGAACTCATCCTGGACAAGGAAGGCACTGAAGGACTGATGAAGGTTTATGAATCAATAGGGGAGCATGGCCCGCCTAAAAGCTCATGGACTCTTGGATTCTTAGAGAATGATTTCAAAAAGGAATACTTCCAAGCCAAGCTGGACGAGGCTATCGCAAGCTTAGGGCTCGGCTCATTGTTCGATAACGAAATCAGAGGCTACGACGAGGACATCAAGACCAAGTTTTGCAGGAAAGCGTCATTCTTCAACGATACCTACCTGGCCGACAACAACTTCCAGGACTCTGCAGGATACGAGAACGTATCGCTAAACTCTGCTGTGAAAAACATGAAAAAGTCATACTTGCATATACAGACTACAGACCACTGCTCAGACGTGATAACCTTCAAGCATGCCCTGGACATAGCAAGCCTTAAAGGAAGCGCTAAGAAGATGGGAGAGCCCGACATCGAAAAGATCATAGAGGACTACAGCTCTACGCTCAAGACTTACACTTCCAACAAGAAGTTCATCAAGAAGTCCGAGTCAGACCAGCAGAACATATTCGGCAAGACGTTGTCAAAGATCACTTCAGAATCATTAGAGGACGTCATGTCGTGCTACAAGTTCGACGACGCTAAGTCTAGAGAGTATTTCGAATCGTTAAAGGACAGGATTTTAGAGGTTAAAGAATCGCCATTCACCCTTATGTTCAATAACAACAAAAGGCATGGCTGGTTTTACGTCAAAAAGGGGCTGTGGAGTGTAAGCAGCGCTTTATCTGGTTTAGGCATGATAGCAGCGTATAGTGTCTTCTGGTACGGAGCTTTCAAAAGCGGGATATCATTCTCTAATTACCTCGCAGGAGGAGTATTAGGCGCTTCGGTTTACCTATTCGTTAAAGGAGGTTCAGCATGGAATAAGATCGTTGGAAAAATTGACGGGAAGATAAGCCAGAGGTTGATAGTGAAGAACGAGCCGTTGAAGAAGAGCGTGATATCGCAGAAAAAGATATTCACAGAGCCTATGATATGAATTCTGAAAAGATAAAACGAGGGTATAAGATACTGTCTAAGGAGTACGGTAGCCAGGGCTGGTGGCCTATCATCGATACTAAATCTAGTTTGTCAGTGTATGATAAAAGGTTTCCGAAGAGGGAAAGAAGCAGTGAAGAAAAGTTCGAGATCTGCATAGGAGCGATACTAACGCAGAATACCAGCTGGCAGAATGTTGAAAAAGCCTTGATCAACCTAAAAAAGAACAACCTGCTGTCTTTGAGTAAGCTAGAAAAAACTGATACTAAGAAAATCGCTCGGCTAATCAAGCCTTCAGGGTATTACAACCAGAAAGCGAAGAAAGTAAAAGAGCTGGTAAAATTCTTGAAGTCAGGCAAAGATATCAGCAGAGAGAACTTACTGTCAGTGTGGGGCGTTGGTCCTGAAACAGCAGATTCTATACTCTTATACGCTTACAATAAGCCAGTATTCGTTATAGACGCTTATACTAAAAGGATAATGAACCGGTTAGGGTTTGGGCAAGAGGATTATGGTGCCTTACAAGAATTGTTCATGAAGAACTTGCCGAAAGATGCTGTACTATATAATGAGTATCATGCTTTGATGGTCAGGCTAGCCAAGGATTTCTGCAGGACGGTTCCTGTTTGTGAATGTTGCCATTTAAGAACCATCTGTAAATGTAACTACTAGTAGTTGGAAACAAAAACAAAGGTTTAAATAGTAAAGTGATATCCCCCATAATCGACAAGTAGGGGGTAAACTATGAAACCACTAAAAAAAATTATATTCACAGCAGGGCTAGCAGCAACACTAGCATTGTCAGCGCCAAGCTTCACGAAAGCAGCATCACCAGCAGACATAAACCTTCTAGTAGACACAGCTAAGAACGAGCAGACGTTAAAGAAAGATGACGAGGGAAACCTGATAAAAGCGCTAAAAGACGAAGAAAAGACAGGCAACCTAGAAAAAAACCTGTACTTCACCATATACCACAACCCCAACGGCGAAGTGTACAGGATATTCGTAACCCTAGACTACATAACCCATAATGGGGAAGACGTTGATGTGAAACAATTCATCATAAGGGACGGCTATGAAGGGCCTTTAGACGGCAAGCCAGAAGCTGCAAAGCAAGAAAGGGTGTTCATAAAAGAAGTCACGTTCACTTACGAGCATGAAGGAAAAGAAGTAACCGCA
>VGLX01000034.1 GCA_016866645.1 Candidatus Woesearchaeota archaeon
AAGCAAGCCCATTCAGTTTTAGCAACCGTGACTATTCCCCAAAAATCAACTTAGACTTAGCATTGCCTTATGTTTATATCACATCTAAGGTGCAATACAAAACCCTTGACCAAAACCTAAATTCCGGCCTGACTGCGAATTTACCAAAAGGATTCGCAGTCTCATTAGACCATAACCTTGACTTTAAAGATGAAAATAACTCGTTCACTGCCGCGCTACATAAGAATATTAAAGATTTTACAGTAAGCTTGAGCTATTCACAAACACGGTCTCACAAAGATGATACTAATTCTAAATCAAAAACAGTAATGTTAACTATTCAAAAGACGTGGTAAAAGCAAACATTTATAAAATAAAACTAATAGTTCTAAAGAGTTGAACATGGCAGACGAAAAAGAAAACAAAACAGAAGAGCCTCAAGAAGGCTCAGAACAGCCGGATTTTCCCCAAATACCACCTGAAGTGAAAGAAAAGCTAGAACAGATAAAAGGCAAGATCGAGAAGTTCAAGACTGAAGTTCTTAAAAAATTTGATAAGTACATATTAGGCATAGAACTCCTCCCCCCAGATAAGGAAGACAAGGAAAAGAAAGACATCAATGTATTAGTTCTTGTTGATGACTCTGACAGCACTAAGATGCCTAAAGAAGAGCTTAATACCAAACTCACAGGCATAATCGAACAATTAGCAAAAGAAGTTGACCCTCATCTCAAGCCTCAGACTATGTTACTATCAGAGATTAAAGAGTCATGCTTTGACGGGAAATATGAAGTTCTAGAAATGATCGCCCAAGGCGGAATAGTATACGACAAAGGAATACTAGGTGCTTTGAAAGTATCCGAGATACACAAGACAATGGCTATCAAGAAGTTTGAGAAATACGTGATAGGCTACGTAGCAGCAGGCTCATTGTTCAGAGGGGACTCAAACCCTAATGATATTGACGTTTACATAATAATAGACGACACTGATGTAAAGAAGATGTCAAGAGCGGAACTAAAAGATAAGCTCAGAGCGATAATAATCGGGATGGGCTACGAAGCAAGCCGTTTTGCAGGAATAGAAGGTGCCCAGTTCCACGTACAAACCTATATACTGACAGACTTCTGGGACAGCATAAGAGACGCCAACCCAGTAATATTCACATTCCTAAGAGACGGCGTCCCGCTTTACGACAGGGGAGTCTTCATGCCATGGAAGTTATTGCTGCAGCAAGGAAAGATCAAGCCAAGCCCGGAAGCGATAGACATGAACATGGACATCGGAGAAAAGCTGTTGCAAAGAGTAAAGGCTAAACTATTAAGCGTGGTAGGCGAAGACCTTTATTACGCAGCGCTTAACCCTTCACAAGCCGCGCTGATGCTTTACGGGATACCACCACCAACACCTAAAGAAACAGTACAGCTCTTAGACGAGATATTCGTAAAGAAAGAAAAGCTCTTAGAGAAGAAATACGTAGACACATTAGACAAGGTAAGAAAAGCATACAAAGACATAGAGCACGGCAAGATGAAAGAGATAACCGGCAAAGAGATAGACGACCTCTTAACAGATGTAGAAGCTTACCTTAAAAGGATAAGAAGGCTTTTCACGCAGATAGAAAAGAAATCAGAAGTCACCAACATGGAAGAGCTTTACGACACAGTCATGGCAGTAACCCGAGACGCGATAAGGATAAGTACTGACAAGAAAGTAACGGACATAGAGAAACAGTTCAAAGAAGACCTCGTAGACGAAGGGAAGCTTCCAGACAAGCTGTACAAAATACTTAAAACTATAACTAAAGCTAAGAAAGATTTTGATGAGAAGAAAATGTCTAGGCAAGAAGTATACAAGATAGGCAAAGAAGCAAGGACGTATATCAAAGTGCTTATAGAGTTCATACAGCGAAACAGAGGCATAGAACTAGAAAGAGCCAAGATAAGATTCAAGTATGGTGACAAGTTCGGCGAAGTGGTACTGCTTGAAAAGATAGCTTTCATAACCCCTGACCTAGAGAATAGGGAAGAAGTCCAAAAAGCAGACCTAAACCATCACGGAAGCCTTGATAACGTGCAGAAAAGCAGCCTGGAAGAGATGGAAACTCACATGAAAGATGTCAAAATACCTGAAAAAGTTTTCATCAAAGAAAAGATTTTCGAATCATTAAAAGGCTTGTTTGGCAAAGATGTAGAGGTTTTGATAAGCTACTAAGCTTACTTTCTTTTTTTATTTTTAACTATGTAGACATATGAACTTAGAACTTACCAGCCTTAAGAATACACCTACACAAAATTTATAAGCACATAGATTATATAAGATTCTCATAACTTTTTAAAGAATATTACAGAAAGGGAGGACTAAAAAATGGGAGAAGAGGAAAAACACAAAAAAGAAGACAAACACGATAAAAAAGAGCATTTACAAAGAGTTCTGAGACGAGGCTACGGGTGGAAAGTAGCAACAGTAGCACTGTTTGCCCTACTGATAATATCAATATTTACTGGGGGGTTTGAAGACCTGTTCAGCTCAGCCACAGGTACGCAGCAAGCAACAGAAGCTGCTATGAACTATATCAATACTAACCTACTAAGAGGGGGCACTCAAGCTACACTGAAAAGCGTAACAGAAGAAGGTGGGCTTTACAAGCTTAAGATACTTATCGGTGAGAACGAATTTGACACTTATACCACCAAAGATGGGAAGTTCTTATTCCCGCAAGGCATAGACATGACAGAAGAATCAGAAACTCCAGAAACCCCACAACAACCAACACAACCTCAACAAGCACCAACACTTCCTAAAACCGCTAAGCCAGTAATTGACGTATTTGTAATGTCACACTGCCCTTACGGGACGCAAATAGAAAAAGGAATACTCCCTGTAGTGCAGCTATTAAAAGATAAAATAGAATTCAACCTAAGGTTCGTCTACTATATAATGCACGGCGAAAAAGAAGTCACAGAACAGCTGAACCAGTACTGCATACAGAAAGAGCAGAAAGACAAGCTGATTACCTACTTGACTTGCTTTTTAGACGCTGGAGACGGAGCAGGGTGCTTAACCAAGGCGAATATAGACACTACGAAGCTAACAGCGTGCACTAAAGCAGCAGACACGCAATTCCAAGTGACAGCAAACCTGAACGACCAGACGAAATGGTTAAGTGGAAGGTTCCCGCTATTCAACGTAGACAAGACACTTAATGAAAAATACGGCGTCGGCGGATCACCTTCCCTGGTAATAAACGGCCAAGAAGCATCAAGCGGAAGGGACTCTGCAAGCCTCTTAAGAACGATCTGCGCGGCATTTGATAAAGCACCAGCAGAATGCTCACAGACGCTTTCCTCAGCTGCGCCGTCACCAGGATTCGGCGGAGGAACAGGTGCTAACAGCGGTGGAAGCTGCGGCTAAAAACCTTATTTTTTTCTTTTTTTTATAATTTTTCTAAAACTCTAGTGTCCATATTTTACTACAGAAATATTTAAATATACACTATAATTTTCTAAAATCGCCCAAGTAATGATCAAAACTGAGCAGGAGGCGATTGTTTCATGGGATGTTGTTCTGAAAAGTGTTGTTTAGAAAATAGAATAGACCTGAACATGAAGAACTACGATGAAACGTATAAAAACTTTGACTGGAATGAGATTGAAAAAGAGTTCACATGGCATAAGACCGGCAAAGTGAACATGGCTTACGAGGCTATAGACAAGCATGCCAAATGGTACTCAAAAAATAAAGTGGCCTTGCATTACGTTGATGATAACCGGGAAGAAAAATATACTTACAAAGACCTGAAAAGCCTATCTAACAAGTTTGGCAACGTATTAAAAAACTTAGGGATAAAGAAAGGCGACAGGGTTTTTGTGTTCTTACCAAGGTCACCAGAGCTTTACATAAGCAGCATGGGAATAACCAAGATAGGGGGGATAGTCGGTCCTTTATTTGAAGCGTTCATGGAAGGCGCTGTGAAAGACAGGCTGTACGACAGCGGCGCAGTAGCAGTAATAACAACTCCAGAGCTCAGGAAGCGAATAAAAAAAGAAGACTTGCCAGCATTAGAGCATATAATAACCGTCGGAAGTAATGGTAGTCTCGGAAAATGTGAGATAAGCTACGAGGCAGAGATGAAAAAAGCCTCAAGCAAACTTGACATAACATGGCTAAGCAGAGAAGACCCTTTGATACTCCACTACACATCAGGCAGCACAGGCAAGCCTAAAGGAGTTTTACACGCCCAGAACGCCATGATGGGGCATTACATCACAGCTAAGTACGTTCTAGACCTGAAAAAAGATGACACGCTATGGTGCACGGCCGACCCTGGATGGGTTACAGGAACTTCTTACGGAATGTATGGCCCGTTGCTTAATGGCTGCACTACTTTGATACGCGGTGGAAGGTTTGATACAGAAAAATGGTACAAGACTTTACAGGACAAAAAAGTCACCGTATGGTTCAGCGCACCGACCGCTTTCAGGATGATGATGGCAGCAGGAGACGACTTGGTTAAAAAATACGACCTGAAAAGCGTAAGGAACATTTACAGCGTAGGAGAGCCATTAAACCCTGAAGTCATCAGATGGGGCGAGGAAGTATTCAACAAAACAATAATGGAAAACTGGTGGATGACAGAAACAGGCATGATGCTAATAGCGAACTACCCTTGTCTTGAGGTAAAGCCTGGGAGCATGGGCAAGCCTTTCCCAGGGATAATAGCAACTATAATCGACGAAAAAGGGAACGAGCTGCCACCCAACCAGATAGGCCAGTTGGCAATAAAAGCCGGATGGCCATCCATGATGAGAAAAATATGGAACAACTCCAAAAAATACGAAGAATACTTTGCTTTCAAGCCTTGGTATGTCTCAGGAGACTCAGCGTACAAGGACGATAAAGGATACTTCTGGTTCCAAGGAAGAATAGACGATGTTATAAAAACGTCCGGAGAAAGGGTAGGACCTTTCGAAGTTGAAAGCAAGCTAGTCGAGCACCCTGCGATAGCAGAAGCAGGAGTGATAGGCAAGCCAGACCCGCTAAGAGGAGAAATAATTAAAGCGTTCATAAGCCTAAGGAAAGGCTACACGCCAAGCAAAGAGCTGGAAGAAGAGATAAAACAATTCGTTAAGAAAGGACTAGCAGCACACGCCGCTCCAAGGGAGATAGAGTTCAAAGATAAACTTCCAAAGACTAAAAGCGGCAAGATAATGAGGCGGGTATTAAAAGCCTGGGAGTTAGGTCTTCCAACAGGCGATCTGTCAACTATGGAAGACTAAAAGGGGAAAAATGGAGTTCGGAATAACAGACGAACAGATAGACATCAGAAATGCCGTACGTGAATTTGTAAAAAAAGAAATATTGCCCTATGCGGATGAATGGGACAAACAAGAAACGTTCCCTTACTCGACAGTAAAAGCTATGGGTCAGCTAGGAATTTTCGGTTGCTGCCTCCCTGAAGAGTATTGTGGCAACAATACCGGATTTTTATCCCAGATGATAATCACAGAAGAAATCGCTAGAGGGAGCTCTTCACTAAGAGTTCTAGTAAACACTCAAGCATTAGGCACAGCTTTAACAATAAATAAACATGGTACAAAAGAGCAGAAAGAAAAATACATCCATAAACTCATAACTGCTGAATACTTAGGATGCTTTGCTATAACCGAACCAAACGTAGGCTCAGATATCATGTCTATGGAAACAACAGCTGAAGAAAAAGATGACCATTTCCTGCTCAACGGCACTAAGACCTGGATAAGCCAAGCCAGCCTAGCAGATGTGATGCTAGTCTACGCTTACACTGACAAATCTGCCAAGTCAAAAGGCATGTCTGCATTTCTATTAGAGCCTAAAGGACTACAAGGTGTTAACATCGAAAAAATTGATAAGCTAGGCACAAAGCTCTTGCCAACTTGTGAAGTCTCATTCTCAGATGTAAAAATACCTAAAGAAAACCTTCTTGGAAAGCTAGGGGAAGGGTCAAGCATAGTCTTCAGTTCACTATGCCAGACAAGACTTTCAGCAGCAGCAGGAGGGGTAGGAGTAGCCCAAGCATGCCTAGATGTAGCTACACAATACGCAACCAAGGAAAGAAAACAGTTCGGAAAACAGATAGGCGAATTCCAAATGGTCCAAGACATAATAGCAAAGATGGTTATTGAAATAGAAACAGCAAAACTTATGGTCTACAAGGCAGCGTGGCAGAAAGACCATGGTAAAATCCACAACGATCTAGAAGTTGCAGAAGCCAAATACCTAGCAGGAGAAACAGCTGTGCATTGTGCAGACGGCGCAATGAGAATATTCTCAGCTTACGGTTACTCAACAGAATACGCAATATCAAGATATTTAAGGGACGCTTATGCTTACCCTCTCGTAGAAGGAACATCAAACATATGTAAGTGGATAACCGCGATGGACCATTTAGGATACAGAAAAGCTAACAAATAATCCTTGGTTTATAAAAAAACTTATAAACAACGACTTCCCTTTATTCAACATGGGTTTCACTCAGACGTACAAAGACTTCAAGAGGGTTCAGCAGATAACCAATGTTCTTTTCAATCAAGAGCTGGGCTACTTTATTGAAAAGCTTAACCTTAAGTCACACCTGCCATTCAGTAAGAGGATACAGATAACTAAGTTCTCTAAGCCTAAAGATACAGTACCTCAAAGGTTGAGAAAATCTATGGAAGAATTAGGCGGGTCTTTCGTAAAGCTAGGACAGTTGCTGAGCCTGAGGGCAGACTTGGTGCCTAAGGAGTACATAGAAGAGTTTACAAGGCTGCAGGATAATGTTAAACCTTTTCCTTATGAACTAGTAAAGCAGACTATAGAGTCCGAGCTTAAAAAACCTTTAAACAAAATATTCTCAAGCTTCGAAAAAACACCAATAGCATCCGCCTCTATAGGGCAAGTCCATGAAGCTGCATTAAAAGACGGCACAAAGGTAGCTGTAAAAGTACAACGTCCAGGAATAGGCCAAATGTTCGAGACAGACATAGACCTAATGTATCACCTGGCAAGGATGCTGGAAAAGCATGTACCAGAGGTCAAAGCGTTCAATCCTGTAGGGATAGTCCAAGAATTTGACAAGTACACAACTAAAGAGATGGACTACTTGCACGAAGCTAAGAACATACAACAATACAGAGAAGTCGTGAAATCCGAGAAGAATGTTATCGTGCCAGAGGTTTACTGGGACTACACGACCCAAAAAGTATTAACAATGCAGTTTATAGACGGTGTAAAGATAAACTCTTTCAAAGATTATAAAAATCTGACTATCAAAGGGGACCACTTGGCTAACACCCTAGTAAAACTTTTCGTGAAAGGCGTTCTTTACTACCAGTTCTTCCACGCAGACCCCCACCCTGGAAACATCTTATTAACGAAAGATAAGAAAATCGCGCTTTTAGATTTTGGCATAGCCGGAAGAGTGACTCCGGAGCTTACAGAAAAAATCGGTAAGTTATACTTAGGTTTGGTAGACGCTGATGCCAACGTGATATCAGATGGCCTGATAAACATAGGCGTCATACCACTAAGTGTCAACAAAGAAGAGTTCAGGTCAGACCTGATAGACGCTTGGAGCAAGTATTATGACACTTCATTAAACCAGATTAATATGAGCGGGTTCTTCTGGGACTCTATGCGCTTGGGAAGGAAGTACAGCATGAAGTTCCCTCCAGAGTATATACTCTTGATGAAGTCTATGATAACCACTGAAGGTGTGATAAAGAAACTGAACCCTGAGTTCAACTTTGTTAAGACAAGTAAACCAATAATAGACTCCTACGTGAAAGAAAGGACAAGCACTAAGAACATTCTAAAAGGGGCTAAAAAGACATTAATCGATTTCAAAGACTTGATGACTCGGTTCCCGACAGATGCTCAAAAGATGCTTGATAGGATACAAAGCGATGAACAAATGAAGATAGACCTGGACATTGATGAGGACATAAAAAAGTTCACCCTGGAGATGGACAGGTCAGCAAAAAGATTAACCTTGGGGGTATTACTCTCTGCTTTGGTTTTAGCATCTTCAATGATGATACTTGCAAAAATACCTCCATTTTTTTGGGGGCTACCTTTATATTCAGTAATAGGCTTAGCAATATCGTGCATACTGCTGTTGAAACTTGTTATGTTATCATTTAAGAAATAAAACTCATGGAGGTGAAAAAGGAATGGACAAAATTAAGATGATCAAAAAAGGAAGTTTGATAGCTATAGGATTGGCGTCTATAACTAGCAGGAAAGCAGAGCAGATGGTAGATGCGCTTGTCAAGCAAGGTAAGATTACAAGAAAACAAGGCGAAGACTTAGCTAGGAAAGTCTTATCAGAGACGATGAGAGAACAACATAAGATAAGAAAACACATGGTTGGAGAAGTCAGTAAGTCTGCAATCAGAGTTATGGGCGTTGCCAAGCAAGAAGCTAACAGGCTCGTACAACAAATGAAGCAGACTAAATCTGAGCCATCCTTGAAGAAGAAAACCAAGAAAAAGAAAAGGTAAAAAGAATACCTTTTTTATATTTATTTTTGGTATAGTTAAGCGGTTTTCCTTTTTAGTAAGTGGTACCTTTGGTGATTTATCGCCGCGTCTTCCCTTAGTTTATACTTCTGGACTTTGCCGCTTGCGGTCATCGGGAAGTTTTCAACTATCTCTATAAATTCTGGTCGAGGTATGTAGTTCTTTCTCATGCCGCGGTTTACGCAGTACTGCACAACATCTTCAGGCCTCATGTAAGCGTCACGCTGAGGTA
>VGLX01000035.1 GCA_016866645.1 Candidatus Woesearchaeota archaeon
TATTAAAGACATCGGTTTTGAACACCTTTTAAAATATACTCCAAAATGAAAAAAATAATACCAATAATAGGAATTTGTTCGATGCTGTACTTCTCTGGAATAAATAGCACTCCAGCTTGGGCTAAAAGCGATTATCTTGAAGTCAAGAACGGCAAAGGCCACGTATACACTGTCTCTGAAAACGAAGGGAACAAGCAACTGCGTGAGATAGCAAAAACCACTGATAAGGAAGACGGATGGGTATACGCCGCAGGCAAATGGTACGATGTAGGAGAGTCAGAAAAAGAAGACAGTGTCACGATATGCCTGAAAGATGCAGTCAAGTATTTGAAAAAACACAAAGGAGAAAAAGAAGCGAAATTCGCGCATGTGCACCCTAAAAAAACTGCTGAAGAAAGTATTGCCCCACCATCAAGCTATGATATCTTCACACACGGTAAACTAAAAAGGATGTTAAAAAACAGCCTTAAAATGAGCCTTATATCAGAAGCCCATACTAGCCACGGAGTATGGACCTATGACATAACAGATGCTTTAGAAAAAGACATCAACAATGCAAAACCCGGCGAGTTTAACAGTTGGAGGATCTTGGAGAGCATGATAAACCAAGAAACCATCCTCATATTCAGCAACAAGTCATCATCAAACGAAGAAAAAATCGAGCATTACATCTCTGCTATGAAGAATCTCGGAATAACCGTCTCTTACAAAACTTCAGAAAAATAAAAAGATTCGTCGTTATTATTAACGCTTCTTTTTCGGCTGCTTCTTAGGTACAGGCATAACAGGAGCCTTGTTCATCTCGCTTTTAAACTCATCTTGGATCCTTCTGAATCCGAACACTTTAGTGAGCTGGTTCAGCGAGAAAGCAGTGTATGCCACGCTGGTTATCAATGTCATCAACAGTATGTTCGTGAAGAACACGCTCGAAGCGTCAGAAACCCCATTAAGTTTAAGCACTAACAGCCATAATGTGAAAAAGAAGCTTATGCCGCTAAGCACTAAAAGCTTATCTATAAAATCCCTAAACATTCCTGCGCTCAGCCTCATACGGTCTACCGTTATTATCACCAAGGCTATGAAAGAGTACAGGCATATGAATCCTGTCATCGATGTGAAGAGTGTTGTTATCAGTTTTTGCAGCATACTAGCACCTCCATGGTTTACACGTTTTTAACTAAATCACAAAACTGGTTCATATCTTCTAACAGATCTTTTTGCTTAGATCCTGAAAACATGAATATCCCCTTAGTATTACTCGCTTTTATTTTAGACACTAAAAAGTGAAAAAATCTTAAAGTCTCTTGAGGGTGATTGTACAGTGTCAGTACGCTTAAAGAGTCAAATATCAGCACGTATCCAGTATCCTCTAATGCGTTCATTGCCCCGTCTACTGCTATTGACATGTCTGTAAGGTTTGACGGGTTGTTGACGAATATGCAGTTTCCTATAGACTCTAAAGCGGAGTAAGGCCTGCTTATAGCATCTATGAACAGTATTTTTCTGGTTTCTAACTCCATCTTTTTAAGCCTAGAGTCTAATTCGGCATAAGGCTCATCCACGGTCATGAATATTATCGCCTTATTGGTTTGTAAGAAGTATGAAACTAAAGACAACATTGCCTGTTTCAGCTCTTTAGCTTCCCCATTTAAGAGTATCGATTTTGATGACTCATCTTTAAGGATACCGCCCAGCTCTTTTTCTACTTCCAGAACCATATGGTATTTTGAGAAGTTTGAGTATAATAACTTTTTGTTTAAGCCAGTTTGACCAAAGCTATTAAAAACCTGCAGAGAACCCACTGTGTTTTATGAAAAAGGACAAATCCCCTCAGGGATTCATCGACGAAGATATCAAAGGGTTGCTTAAAGTCCTGAACGGCAAAGGCTATGAGTCTACTAGCAGCTGTTCTGGAAGGATAGTGCTGATAACAGAATCCGGCAAGAAAGGCCGCGCAGAATGGGCTTTCAAGTCTCATGAAAAAGCGGATGGAGGCGAAATCTTCGGCATAATACAAAAACGCGGCGCACTATGGTTTTTGCAGGAGCCCATGATACTTCATGTCAGAGCTAAGAGCCTAGAGTCAGCCCAGGAACTGTTAAGCATCGCTAAGGATTCCGGATTAAAGATTTCTGGAATAACCTCCGTGAAGAATTGCAGCTTAGAGATCCGCGGCACTGAACGGATGGAGACCTTACTTACAAAAGACTGCAGCAAAGAATACATCACTAGGCTAGTTGATGAGGCGAATAAAAGGTTGCAAAGGACAAAAGAAAAGACGAAAAAGCTTATGCTGAACTTGCTCTAAACTTTCCCTTCAGTATCTTCACGTGTGAGGACCGTCTCTTCCTTGTCGACCATCTCGATTTCTTGTCTCAGTTTTAAGAGTTTCTTCGGAGGTATAACCCCCCTTATCATAAGGTTGGAGTAAGTCCAAGTGTGCTTGCCTATAAGAGTCCCTGGCGCTGTCGAGCAGTTCGCGCCTATCCTCGCGTATTCTCCTAGAATGCATCCGAACTTGTCCATGCCTGTAGGATGGGAGCTTTTTCCTATTTTTATCTCTACTTTTTTCTGGTCGAACCTTCGGTTGCCGGTTATGGCTCCAGATGCCACTCTCGCCCCTTTGCCGAGTATGCAATCGCCTACGAAAGAGTTCGTGCTTATCTTGGCTTCGTCGAAGATTATAGAATTCTTGAGCTCTACCCCATGGCCCATCACTACCTTATCGCCTATCACGCTTTTTGCCCTTATCATAGCTCCAGGCCGTATCTCGCAGTCTTTCCCGATTATGCACGGCCCTTCTATAGTGACATAGTCATCCACTACCGTGCCTTTTCCTATCACTACGTTGCCTGTTATCTTCGCGGTCTTCGATACTTTCCCTTCTATCTTCTGCTTGGAAAAGTCTACCAGCTCATCTTTCTTCTTCAAGGCTTCCCATGGATGTTTCACTTTCTTGAAAACTTCCTTGCAAGGGCAAGCTTCCAAGTCATCGAAAAAATATCCTAATTGTGTCGGTTCCATATTGTTTTTTATTATTTCAATAAAGCTTAAAAAGTTATCTGTATATAAGCTTTCCAAGTATGGCTGAAATCTTAGTTGATAGTGAAACGCGGTGGAAATGCTTACTCTGTGGAGAATGCTGCAAAGACGTGGGGAAAGGGTTAAGTATCCCCGAGTTTGATAAGAAATCAGGATGCTGCTTTAATCTCAATAAGGAGAATCTTTGCTCAGACTATGCTAACCGTCTTCTAATATGCCGCATGTACCCTTTTCACCCTTCAAGGGAGAAACTGGCTTTGGGCATAATCGATTTCAGCATTGGTAAGCTGTTGATAGACTCCTCCTGCCCGGGTTACGGCCAAGGCAGTAAAGTAGTCGAGAATGAAGCTTTGGCTAAGGAGTTTGATAACGTCCGTTCTTTATTTGAAAGCAGGAAAGATATGATTAAGAACAAAAAAATAGTTGAGGTATTCTTCAAAAGATGAAGCAGAAAGTACTGGTCGGCTGCCCAACTTCAGAACTTAAAGGCTATGCCCTAGAGAGGTATGTAAAAGGTGTTAAGTCTTTGAAATACGGCAAGTTTGACGTGTTGATAGTTGATAATTCAAGAGGCGAAGAATATTGTCAAAAGATTAATAGGCTCGGGCTTCCAGCGGTTAGGGGACCTTACAGCAAAAGCGCCCGCCAAAGGATAGTAGACTCAAGAAACATCCTCAGACAAAAAGTATTAGACGAAGGATACGATTACTTTTTCTCGTTAGAGCAGGATGTCATACCCCCGACAGACGCTTTGCAAAATCTTCTCAACCATGGCAAAGATATAGTGACCGGGGTCTACTTCAGCTACCAAACAAATAACGGGGTTACATTACTCGTGCCCCTGTTATGGCAGAAGGTTAAGAATGATGAGATGAGGTTCATGCTTGAAAAAGAGGTTACAGAACAAAAGTTGCTGGAAGTTGGCGCTTGCGGCTTAGGATGCATACTAATCCATAGGGACGTTCTAGAGAAGATAAAGTTCAGGTTCAACAAAGAAGACAACAGCTTTGATGACATGTGGTTCTGCAAGGACGCTTCTGATGCAGGCTTCAAGATTTTTGCTGACACTTCAATCAAATGCAAGCATCTTATCAAGGATTGGAGATGGGACGGGATAAATAAATGAGCACACCTAAAATTCTCGTCGGTTGTCCGACATCTTTCCATAAGGAGTACTGCCTGGACAAGTACGCTGAAGGCATTAAGGCTTTGACTTACAAGAACTTTGATGTTTTGTTAGTAGATAACTCTAAAGACAACACGTATTTCGAAAAGATCAAGAAAACAGGCCTTCCAGTTATCAAAGGCCCCTGGTTCGAAGGAGCTATGGACCGGATAATAACCTCTAGGAACATACTCAGGCAGAAAGCCCTAGACAAAGGTTATGATTACTTCTTCTCGTTAGAGCAGGATGTTGTTACGCCTCCTGACGTTCTTGAAAGGATGATAAAGCACAAGAAGAAAATCGTTACAGGGGTTTATTTCGCGCATAACACTATGCCTGATGGCTCAGCTCCGCTCATACCTCTCGTTTACAAGATGGTTGATGAAAAAACTTTGGCTATGGCACCAATAAATGAAGAAGAATTTAACAGCAATAAGCTCATTGAAGTAGTTTCCGCAGGCCTAGGCTGCGTACTAATCCACAGGGACATCCTCAAAGAAGTGACTTTCAGATATGAAAACAAGGTTTTCGATGACAGGTTCTTTTTCATAGATTGTTACCGCAAAGGTTTTAAAGTCTTCTGCGATACCTCAGTTAAGTGTAAGCATTTTATTTTAAACCGGCCTTACCCGTGGAGCGTAATCAAGAAATGAAAACAAAAGAACTTGTCAATAAAGTCTTAGAAGGCGATATCCTAAGCATCGCTAGAGCCACTCGTTACGTAGAAGACGAACTAAAAGGGTACAAGAGTTTCCTAAAAAAGATTGAGCCTTACACTGGAAAAGCACATATCATAGGCATAACCGGTTTTCCTGGCGCTGGCAAGAGTACGCTGATAAAATGCTTAGTCCAAGAATACTTAAACCTTGAAAAGAAAGTTAGTGTCATAGCAGTCGATCCGACCTCTCTCAGCGGAGGAGCTTTCTTAGGCGACAGGGTAAGGATGCAAATTCATGGCCTGGACCCGTTTGACAAGAGACTGTATATCCGCAGCATGGCTTCACGAGGGAATTTCGGTGGCTTGTCTAAGAGCACAAAAGACGTAGTCAAGATACTCGATGCCGCAGGCTATGAAAAGATTTTCGTAGAGACAGTAGGCGCAGGGCAGAATGATGTGGACATTATGAACTTAGCCCATAGTTTGATAGTAGTAGTCAATCCTGGCATGGGTGACGTGCAGACCCTGAAAGGAGGCATTATGGAGATAGCGAATTTATACGTCATCAACAAGGCAGATTATCCCGAAGCAGCAAAAACTGAAGGGGAAATCAAAAGCTTTGTTAGCATGCTGTCGAAAAAGGGCTGGGAGCCTAGAATCTACAAGACAGAAGCTTACCAGAACAAAGGCATCAAGGAACTAGTCAGTGGTATAGAAGAGCACCACAAAAGTGAACCTCCCCACCGCTGAGCGGATGGGGCATCTGGCTATCCCAAGTTTTGGGCGTTGCCAGTCCATTCTTGATTCATCGACGTTCCCAACAATTCATCCCCGTAGCAAGCTGACGGGGTATTCGAATAAAATAAAACAGCCTAGTAAAAGAAATTTTTTATTACTTAACCTTGTTTAACGCTTTTTCTAAAGCGTTTATCGCGTCTTCTTCGCCTTCTAATCCTACAGAATACCTTATCAGGTTATCGTCGATTCCTGCGCACTTCCTTTCTTCACAGCTCATCTGTCCGTGTGTCGTAGTTGCATTGTGCACCCATACTGTATAGCTTCCGCCTAGGTGTGTGACCTGGGTGCCGAAGTCGAAAACTTCTGCGAACTTCTTCGCTTTCTCGAATCCGCCTTTTATATTGAACGATAATAAGAACCCGTAACCATTAGTCCCGTCAGGAAGCTTCATGGCCTTCTTAGCGATTTCATGCTGCGGGTGGGATTTCAATCCAGGGTAGTTGACTTTTTCTATCATCGGGTGCTTCTCTAAGAACTGGGCGATTTTCAAGGCTTTCCTGCAGTGCTCTTGCATCCTTATCCTTAACGTTCCAAGCTCATCCCATATGATCATTGCGTTGAATGGTGACAAGCATGGGCCCATATTCCTGAAATGCCCGCCTTTTAGTTTGTTAACAAAATCCTCCTCGAGGTCTTTGTCTTCGGTTATTATCCTGTCTCTTGCTATTATCGCTCCGCCTATGCATCTGCAACTTCCGTTGGCTATTTTTGATGTTGAGTGAAGGACTATGTCTGCGCAGTGCTCTAACGGCCGGGCTAATGCTGGCGAGGCTAGAGTCGAGTCGACTATTAGAGGTATCTTGTGTGAGTGAGCTAGTTCTGCCAGTTTTTGGATATCGGCTATGAAAAGCGTGGGGTTGCTTGGTGATTCTACGAATAGGAATCTTGTTTTATCGTCTATTTTTTCTTCCCACTTCTTAAGGTTCTCAGGCTCAGTGACCCATCTTACGCTCCATCCTGATTTCGGGTAAGTCACGTCAAACAATTGCTGTGTTCCTCCGTAAACCTTATTAGAAGATACGAAATTGTCTCCTGGTTTCAGGAATGCCATTGTTGCCATCATGATCGCTGACATTCCGGAAGAAGTGCAAAGCCCTTGGGTCAGCTCACGTATGCCTATGCCTTCCAGAGCGGCGAACTTCCAGGCTAAATGATCAGGATTCACGTTGTCTATCCTGCTGTATATCTTATTAGGGTCATTAGTCGTCTGGTAAGATAGTAAGAGCGCTCCGTCAACTAAGCTGTCATAAGACCCTCCTGCGGTGGTCATGAACAATGGGAGGGTTAAGGATTTATAGCGCATCATGTCCTCTTTGCCGTATAGCCCCCATAATGCTACTGTGTCAAAAGCTTGGTTTTTCGCAGCTTTCATCTGCTCGCATCTAGAATTAACAGTGCATTCGCTGCGTCTCTTGAAATATTCTTCATCGGTTTTGGAGGATTCTAAAGTGCACAGCTCTTTCTTTAGTTCTGCAGACTTTTCTTCTAAAAACTTGTTTTTAGACATAATCTCGGTTCTTATCAGAAGATTGAGGTTTTATATACTTTTCGACTTATATTAATCCTGCTTTAGGAACAGAAATATTCTTAAATCTCAACTGCTTTAAATAACACGAGGTGAACGATAGCATGGACAAGCGATTAGTAGGTTTTAGCGTATTATTAGGTTTAGTAATAATCCTTCTGCTGCAAGGATGTGGGAGTATGACTGGCTTCACTACTATTGATCAAGAAGTGACTCAAGAAGAAGCCTTGAAAATTGCTCAAGATTTTGTTAACACCCATGTGAGGTTCTTTGTAGACGAAGACAAAAGTATTGAAAACGTAAAAGGGGTCGTTACGCCTAAAGCTTCCATAGTAGTCACAAACATAGCCCAGCAAAATGGCGAGTGGGTTATAGAGCTAATAGCGCAGGCTGAGAAGGATGGCGAAGTGAAAAAAGCGGGCATGATAGTGACTATAGACGCTAAGACTGGAGAAGTCAAGAAAGATAAGCTCAGGCAGTTCAGGCTTAATGAATAAAAATTAAAAAAAATAGAAAAAAAGGCTTTTTTTATTCTGTGCCTTCTTTCTTGCTGAACAGCATCCTTATCAGGAATATTGCTACTACTACCAGCACTAAATCGCCGATTATCCACAATGTTGTTCCGCTGAAAATGTTCTGGAACACGCCTTTAGATCCAGTATCCACTACCGCTCCGCCCGTTATCGCTGGTGTTTCTTCTGTTGGCACTGTAAAGCTTAATGTCTTAGTAGATACTATTGCTGAGCCTTCCTTGACGTTTATAGTTGCGCTGTGTTTGCCTTCTACGGCATCTTCCTTAGGCGTTATCGTCAGGTAGTATGTGCTAGTCTGTCCAGGCAGTAGGTAAGCATCTATTTCTGAGGTTGATTCTGCCCAGTCGCCTATGTTAGTTAGTATTATCTTGTATTCGGCTGATGTGCTGCCTGTATTAGTAACTTGGACAGGTATACTTATCGCTTTCCATGGCTCGACGTTTTCTGATACGCCTTTAATGGTTATGGTTGCTGTTGAAGTAGTTTGTGTAGTCGTGGTTGTCGTGGTTGTTGTTCCAGAGGATTCTACTGTTAAGGTTACAGTCTCGAAACCTGACGTGAACCTTTTGCCGTTCTCATCGTAAACGTATACGCTGAGCTCATATTCTCCTGCTTTAGCGCTTGCAGGTATCGTTAAGGTTAGTGTTGTTGTGTGTTCGTCATCGTCTCCGCGTTCGTAAGAGTCTATCGTGAACTCTTCTGATTTTTTGTTGATCAGCAATTCACTGTTTTTGACAGTTATGTATATGTCTTTTTCATCTCTGTCCCCTACGTTTTCAACGCTTATTTCCAGTTCTACAGTTTGTCCAGCTTTTACTGTTTCAGGCGTTAAAACCATGTCGGATATAGATATGTCGTGAGCTCTTCTTGCGAAGTCTAGGTCATCATTAGACTCCCAGTCGCAGTTCTCATCATCGTTGCCATCTTCGTAAGCAGTTATGAACAGTACTATGTCATTACCTGTTTTTAGGCTGGCTGGTACTTGGATTGTTAATTCTACTGATTCGCTTTCGTCCTCA
>VGLX01000036.1 GCA_016866645.1 Candidatus Woesearchaeota archaeon
GGTTTTCCAAGGCCGTATTAGCTTGTTTCGTCAATGCTAATATTTTCTTCCAGCCTTTTTCGTTTCTCTGTTCTTCAACTTTTAACAAACCCATATCTATCAATTGCTTCCTTAGCTCATTGCCTTTTCTTGCGCTGAGGCCTAGGTATTGATAGACTTGTGCGGTACCCAGATAAGGGTATCTGGATATTAGTTCCAAAACTTGTTTTTGTTTTTGTGTTAGTGAATATGATGGTGTGTTCTTTTCCTGATGTTGAACGATTTCTGGCTCAGGTCGGACTAATTGTTGCGCGTCTTGAACTGGATATGATTGCTCTTCCGGTTTGAACTCTTCTACTTCCAGCCCTGTCCTTGATTGCAGGTCTTCTGGCACGTTCCTTATATGGCTGATAGCTTTGAGTATGTCGAATGGCTTGTAGCCTTGGTTCAGAAGGTGCTGTTTCAGGATTTGTAGGCTGTAGCCTTTTTTCATCTGCGCCCTTAGGTAGTCGACTATGTAAGCCTGCAAATGGTTGGTCAGGAATGCTCTTGGGATTATCTTTCTCTTGCTTTCTATGGCTGCCCTTTCCCTTTCTTTCCTTTCTTTATCTATCGCTTGCTGGGCTATCTGTGCCATCGCCCTTTGTTTTTCTGCCAGGCCAGGTTTGGGTTGTTCGATTATTATCCTTTGAATCTCTCTTTCTACGCTCATAGTGTCAACGCCTGTTGCCTTGAATATCTGGTTGACCCTTTCGAGCTCTTTGGTTACGTTGATTATGCTTGAAGATTGTTTGAACTTCTCATACTCTTGTCGGGTGTTAGACTTCTTTTGCATCATGTTTTTTATCTCTTGGTCTGTTACTGTTTCTTGCTTCAGCTCTACGAAAGGCACTTGTATGAGGAACGGCTTGTAGTACCTCTCGGCAAGTTTGACTATCGCTGACCCTACTGGCAGCATTGAGAAGTACTGCTTTACTTCGCCTAACTGCATTATTCCGGCTACTGTCTCCACGTCTTTGTACAGCATCTGCTGGAATGCTATGTTGCATGCTGAGTTACCGGCTACTGTGTCACTGAGCTTTGATATGTGCTGGTCCAGGCATATCAGGCTTGTTCCGTACTCTCTTAGCTCCCTGTATATCATGTCGGTTGTGGTTTCGTTTACGAAGTGAGGCCTGTCTTTCAGGAATATGTTGTGCGCCTCGTCTACGAGTATTGCGTGCTTGAACCTGCCGTTGTCTGATGTCTCGTTGCCTTTTCTCAGCTTGTAGATGTACATGAGTATGAATTCGCAGAAGAATTTCTTCTCTACGTTGTTCAATGAGTTAAGTTCGAATATGACCTTCTTGTCCAGGAGTGATTCTACTGTCAGGGCAGTCTTGTCCTTGAAGTTTATCGCTTCTCCGAACGGTCCGAAAGTTAAGACATGGGCTATCCTCAAGGCGGATGTGATCCATTCTGACTCTCTTCCTTTCTTCTTAGTCTTTTCAGACCTTTCTTCTAACCTGTCTTTTATCTGGAACCATGTAGGGTAGTTTTCCGAGCCTTCGTATACTCCGAACTCTTCGTATGCTTTATCTAGAGTTTCTGAGATGAGCTTGTGTACTCCGTAGCTTGCGAAGAATGATTCTGTTATCAGGTCTGTTAGGAAGTTCAGCCATTCTTTTGGCGGCACTCCTTTTGGTGGCCTGTTGATGTTGGTCTTGAAAAGGTTTGACACTTCCTTGTTCCCTACTGTGAAAAGCAGCATTTCCTTGTCTATGATAGTTATTGGCCTGAATGATTTTTTCCAGTCGAATATCATGAATGGTTTCTTATGTTTTATGAAGTTGCCCACTATCTGGAAGGCTAAGTTGGTCTTTCCAGAGCCTGACATCCCTGATATGCATACGTGCCTCACCCAGTCTTTTTCCCTCAAGGCGAATGGGAACAGCTCTTTCTCTGCGTAGCTTATCATGCCCAACGGGTATTCGCCGTGCATGACTGTTTCTGTCGGAGGCTCTAAGAGGATTTTCTCGTTCAGAAGACCTTCGTTAAGGTGCCTGTGGTATAATGCGCTGAGGGCTTGCTCTATCTCCTTCTTCTCTTCCATGCTGTTCGAAAGCCTGTATTTTAGGTAAATCTGTTCTATCTTCTTGCCAAATACCGGCTTCAGCTTCTTGCAAAGCTCCTCAACTGTTAGTAAAGTGTTCATTTTCTTAGGTAGTTCTCCAAGTTTTTTATCCTGCTTTCTATCCCAATAATTTCTTCCTCTGTCTGAACTGCTTGCTTGATAGACCTTAATGCCTCAACAAGCTTATGACCATAACCCCTTCTTGCAGCATCCATATCAGCGTGTTTTTCTACTAATAATCTAAAGCCACGCTTGTTATCCCCATACCATCTTTCAAACCTGTGAAAGGCTTCTCTGCTTTTCTTAGCCAAGTGTAATGCCTCGCAAAACTCGTGAGCCCAAGCACCTTCTTTCCTGTCATCATCGTAAAGCGTTCTTAACCCGCCATTACCACAATAAGTAGTACATTTCGTTATGACACCTGTCGGGTGCACTGAATAAGTCGCTGCGAAAATAGTATCCTCCAATAAGTTTATTATCGTACAAAATTCTGCATGTGAAAATTCTGGGAAGTTATCAAGCACCTTGTTAAGACATTTTTTCAAGTCTACCTGAAACTTCTTTAATTTCTCATAATCCTCAAAAGTTAGTACAACGCTCATTTTTCTCCCTTAGCCTTTGCCGAATAAACATCAACGAGTTTTAGAGCGTCTGAAGCTATGCTCGGATATTTTTCTTTTAAATCCTCAGCTATAAGCCTCAAGTCTTCCGCAATATGATAATGACGTTTTTCAGAATCTATCTTTATGAACTCTCTTCTTTTTTTCTGGTATTCCCTAAAATCCTCTTCCCCACCATGCTTAAGGAACCTGTTGCCTAGCTCGTAGAGTTCTCTTTTCAACTTTCTTATACATATCATTCTGCCAACTCCTGTATTAAACGTTCAAAAATATCATAATCCTTAGATAAGTCTCCGCTTCCTTTGAAAGTTATCAGCTTCTCTAATTTTCCAGTTAATTCTTCAACCAGGAAAGGCCGTTTTTCTTCCTGTAAAATTTTTAACACGCTAAGGTACTTTTTTTTGTCATTACAAGCTATCTTTATCTTGTAATCTTCCCCTTCCAGTGTTATTCCTTTGTATGAAAATCCCATTTTCATTCCTTAGTTTTTGTATGATATTTCCTCTTCTGGTGAAATCTTTCCCAATTCTAAGAGTATCTTAAGCAATCCGCCATCCATGATGTTTTCAGCTCTACGTTTTTCTAAAGCATGAACTATTTTTTTGTAAAGCGCTTCGTCTTTGAAACTCAGCTTTATCCCATATAATGTGCCGTCCGGCAACAGTCCCCCATATTCTAGATCATCCATTTTTATCTCCCCACCTTCTTCTCCAATTCGGAAGCGGGCACGGACTCGAACCTTTTCTCAGATATGTGTGCTCCTGCTTTGTATGCTGTGCCTATAAAAAAAATGCCGTATAAATCAACTAATTCCTTTGCCCCTGTTACCAAACCTGCTATCGTCCCTGCCCCCCCTAAAATCATTGCTACGCTTGACGCCTTACTAAAAATATCGTATAATCCTTCTTCAACTCTCTTGTACAGCGTTTCGTTTTTTTCCATTTTTACCACCCACCAGCTTTAAGTTTTTGGTAGATGTTTGAATTACCGTAAATTTTCGATAAAAAACTATAAGCCGCCAATGTCGATACTGCAGGGCATAACAGTTTAGGGTCCTCGAACACTTTATCTGTCAACATTTTCCCCTTCATTCCCATTATCATTTTGCATAGCGTTTCGTTTTTTTCCATTTTTATCCTCCTATCAGGTCGTCAATCATCTCGAGCCTAGTCTCTTTTTCCTTGAGCTCTTGTTCTTTCTCTCTAAGCTCTTTCTTGAGCTCTGCTATGTCTCTCCAGCAGTTCAGCTTTTCCTGGACTTTTGTCTCTTCAAGCTCTACTTGTTTCTGTTTCAGCATGATCTGCTCTTTCTTGCTCTCTACCCCTTGTAGTTCTGTGGCTACTCTGGTGATTATGTTTCCGACTTCGAATTTTATCTTGTCGAGGTCTGTGAGCAGTGTCCTGCTTAGCTCTTCCCTCTGTTTTATCAGCTGCTGGATGTCTTCTACTGTCTTTTTCAATGAATCTGTTTTTTCCTGCTGTACCTTCTCAAGTATGTTGTCTTGCGACATGCTCTTGATCTTCTTGAGTATTTCTTGGACGTCAGCTGTGTTTACAGGGTGTTTTTCCACGATGTCTGACATGAATCCTTTCTGTTCCATTTTCAATTCCTCCATTTATGATAATCATCAAGCGGATTTCTTAATGGCACTTGTATGCACAATTTTCCGAATTTCCGGTGAAGGTCTAAGTAGGATTTTACCATCTCTTCTGTTCTGCTCATTTTTTTGGTTAGTTCTTCTTGTTGTTCTTGGGAGGGTTTGTTGGTGAAGCATTTTTTTTGGCTCAGCCAAGAATTTATATCACTTACTTCCTTGTATCCGCATTTAAGTTCTGATTGTAAGTCTAGCATGACAGAGCTTAGTTGCCTTGTGCATGCATCATAAAACCCTCGGGGCATTTTACCAATGTTTTGAGTTAAAAGGTCTATCTCATCTTCCAAGTCTTTCATGGTCGTTTTATATGATTCTAGTTTCTGTTCATGTTTTGATAGCTCAATGTTTGTTGAGCCTAGTCCTGTCCTTAGCTTGTATTCCATTTCGCGGATTCTTGGTGAGAAGGATGATAGTTCTCCGAGTACTTCGTCTATGCCTTTGCAGTCTTGGAATAGCATCCCATTATGCCCTTGCCATGACCCTTGGGCTATCGGAGTTAAGTGTTTGTCACATATTTTCTTGGCATTAGTTGAGATTATCATATCTCTCCTTCGCCTAGACCTCATTACAGCTGTTTGTCTTAATGCGTATTCTTTAATTTCTTCAAATTCATCAGCTTTGTGTGAGAAGTTGGTGCATGCTGCGGCTAGGCTTCGGTTTCTTTCTTCTGTTTCTGGAAGGTCAAACATGCTGTATACGTTTTGGTATAATGATTCTAAGCTAGAGTATTTTTGCATGATACGTTCTAGTTTAAGGTCACAGAATAATCTACCGTATTTTGAGTCCAAATCGTAAATCATCATTTTTTTATTTCCTCTCAGGTATTTTTACTTTGACTTCGTAGCTTCCGTCTCTTTTTTCTTCTATCTTTATTCTGTATCCGTTTTTGTATGCTTCTACGGTTTTTTTGCCGTATCTTTCTTCTGCTTTTACTCCCCAGTCTTTGCTTTGTATTTGGTACACGACTTTTGGTTTTTCTTTATGCTCTCTGTGTTGTGTGCATCCTGAGATTATCGGTGCTGTTAGCAGTGATGCTGCGAGCATATAGGTCAGTATTTTGGCTTTCATTTTAAGATTAATTTATGGACATACTAGTATATAAACCTTTCTATTTTTACGACTATTCAGTGGTAACATTTTCCGGGCATTTTCGGGCTATTCCGAGGGTTTTCCGACAAGAACAAGCAATCTTAAGCCATATATTTTGACAAAGCTTCCTTAGCCCCAGGGATTTTAACATGATCGTAAAATCTTCTAGCATAATCATTCCAAATCGTTTCTATTTGACTTAAAGACAGTTCATTATCCCCTGCTAAGGACTTTACTAACCTATCCATAGTCTTTTTAACATCATCTTTATTCCTGAGCCTGCTAGCCACGCCAGCATAATCTCCTTCTCCTTCCCATCCAGAGGTCGTGCTCATCTTATGTGCATCTCCTTATTATAACATCCCGTATGTATTTTTCTCTCGCGCTCATGTAAAACCCTGTTTTAGGAGATTTTTCTTTCAAAGGTATAAGGAACATCGGGTCTATCAGCCTTAGATTTCCAGACTTGTCAAGTATAAGGTTGTCAGGGTTCAAATCAGACCCGCTGCCGAATTCGTATCCTGCCTTGTGGACTTCGTCCATAAGGTTGTTTAATGCTATGGTAAGCGATATTTCAGACTGCTTGCCTGACTTCGATAATGGCTTGCCTTCTATGAACTCTGAAAGGTAAGCATGCTTGCCTTTAGTATTATACCATACGCATCTGACGTTGTCATAAAGCTTTATAGGCTTGGACGCTAGGTTTGTCTTCTTAGCTAAGTCTTCAAGGATTTGATATTCCCTTTCTAATGTGTCTGTCCTGCCTTCTACTTCATTAGCCCAGTTGACTTTTAGTTTTAGGTCAGAATTCTGATACGCTACTTTAAGGACTATCCCATAATCGCCCTTGCCTATATATTCTTTAAACTCCAGCTCTTGGCCTATTTCTTTGACCAGTTTTGCCAGGTCCGATGGTTTTGGGGTGTGGGTGTTCATTTTTTTAGGGTTTAGAAGCGTTCGTTTTTTTCTTAGTCTTCGATTATGTCCTCTTCTCTAAGCGCTATTATCTCGTCTTCTTCTGATGCCCTATCATTATATAGCACTTCATCAGAGTTCTCGAGTATCTTGTTTAGTTCCGGTTCGCTTAAAATCCTGCCGACGTTGATTAAGACGCTATATTTCTTTGATTCTTTTCTCAGCATTTCTTTTTGATAAGGCAGTTCAGCTTTGTCCCTTATTTGGTCTATTAAATCATCTATGCTTTTTCTTATCGTTTTGGCATCATCATACTCCTTTTTACTGTACGCATCTTTTAGTAAGATTATGCATGCTTGCAGCTCTCTTGCGTCACATTCGAATGGCTGTTTGCCATCTTCTAGAGCCTTTAGCTTTTCTGATAAAGATTCTATTATGAACTTATTGAAGTCGTATTCGTCAAGCATTGTCCAGTAGTTATTATTTACGCTCCTTTTAGTTTTTCATCCCTATTTTAAAGTCAATCTTTTTATCTCCTTCTTGAGTTTGTTATATTTTTCTTCAATTTGGCTATACAGCCTTCCTTCTAGTCTGTTTTCTTCTAAGATATCGTCTATCTCTTTGCGCCTTATTGGATCGTCCTTGCCGGTTTGTCTGTATGATTTTTCGAAGGATGCGAGTTTTTTTTGTAATGATTTTTCCGCCTCTTTGTAATTCTCTTTGTCTATTTCCTCTAAATCGACCATGTTGTTTAAAAAGTTCCTATTAGGGGTTTGTTCTTTTTTTGCATTGTCGTCTAACATTACAATTGGCTCTCTGACTAGTCGTTTTTGCCAGTGTTCAAACAGGGGGCGTTCTATCTCTTCGATTTTGCTATACAGGTGGTTTATCACGTCATTATTGATTTTGTGCATTTTGTTTTTCATAGGGGTTTATTATAGGTACAGGCAGTCGGGTGTTTCTACCCTTTTCTTGAAAAAGCCGTACTGCTCTTGTGCCATCTCGTAGGTCATCGGCTCTTCTTTTTTTGTCCTGTTCTCTTGTCCTTGGTTAAGGTATGCGGGGTCTATGGAAAATATTGAAAAGCCTGGAGCTTGTTTTAGCGGTTGCTCTAGCTCGCTTAGCCATTGTTCAAGTCCTTTTTTGTCTTGTATCATTTTTTCACCTCGTTTGTTATGGTTATTTGTAGTATTTCTTGTATGATATCATCGTCCCTAGCTTGTCGAGTATTACGTAATGTTCGCCTGTCCTTTTGTCCATTACTACGCCTAGCGGTTGTTTCTTGTTGTCGTACATCTGGTTGACTATCGCGCCTAATCTTCCCAGGTATTCCATATTTTTTGGTATTTTTTGGTTTATCATCTTCACACCCCCATATTTGTTATTACTATACAGTAGTTACTACTATATAAAGGTTTCGTTCTTAAAACCCCTCCAGAAGCCGTATAAACCCCAAACTCAAAAACCACCCGGTTCTTACCAGAAACCAAGCATAAAACCTCTAAAAACCAGCCTAAAAAACCAAAAATTTTATAAACCTGTATTTTTTAAAAACACTGAACAATAGATACTATAATACAAAATATTCGGAGGACGAGATAAGAATGGCAAAACAAAAACCACACCTGAACGTAGTATTCGTAGGCCACGTAGACCACGGAAAATCAACAACCGTAGGTAGGCTATTCTATGATTCAGGAGCAATAGACGAACAAACCATGAGAAAGCTGAAAGAAACAGCAGCACAACTAGGAAAAGCAGGTTTCGAATTCGCATTCGTCATGGATAACCTGAAAGAAGAAAGAGAAAGAGGGCTGACAATCGACTTAATGCACAGAAAATTCGTATCAGATAAGTATGAATACACAGTAATCGACGCTCCAGGCCACAAAGACTTCATCAAAAACATGATAACCGGAGCAAGCCAAGCAGACGTAGGATTCCTAGTAGTAGCCGCCTCAGAAGGCGTCATGGCACAAACCAAAGAGCACATCTGGCTCTGCAAAACCCTAGGGGTCAACCAACTAGCAGTAGTAGTCAACAAGATGGACGCTGTAAAATACGACGAAGCCAAATACAAAGCAGTGAAAGACGAAGTATCCGGCGTCATAAAAGGCATAGGCTACAAAGTAGAAGAAATAAACTTCATACCAACATCAAGCCTGAACGGAGAAAACGTCTTCAAAAGATCAGACCAGATGCCATGGTACAAAGGGCCTACAGTCAGAGAGCAGCTAGACCTCTTCAAAGAACCAGACAAGCCAGTACACCTGCCACTAAGACTGCCGATCCAAGACGTGTACAAC
>VGLX01000037.1 GCA_016866645.1 Candidatus Woesearchaeota archaeon
TAGGTATTTTCATCTTTTTTGTCTTAAATCATACTCTTAAGGGAGCAAGACAGGGATGCCTTCTTTTATTTTGAAGTTTTTCTTGCAGCTTTCGCATCGTAGCAAGCTTTTGCCCCTGTCGTATCTCAGGTTTGATTTGCACTTTGGGCAGCACAGCATTTTTAGCAGCTTGGCCGGTAGTTCCTTCATAAGAACGGGTTTGTCCATAATGTTTATAAACCTTACCACTAATCTTTAAGTTCGACACTGGAGGTGTTTTAGAATATGGAAATCACTAAAGAATATCTTGCGAAGATGATAGACCATACGCTGTTGAAACCTAATGCTTCTACAAAAGATTTAGAGCTGTTATGCGAGCAGGCGGTGCTTTATAGTTTTGGTGCTGTTTGCGTAAGGCCTTTTGACGTGAGGTATGCTTATAAGCTTCTGAAAGGCACAGGCGTCAAAGTATGCACTGTCGTAGGCTTTCCTTGGGGAATACAAACAACAGAAGCCAAAGTAAGGGAGACTTGCGAAGCGATTTACGAAGGCGCTACTGAGATAGACATGGTAATTAACAGGGGTCGCTTGAAAGAAAAGTACTACCCTCTTTTCAAACAAGATATTAATGACGTGGTATTAAACGCTAAAACTTCAACTTATGCTAAGGATAAGATAATAGTCAAGACTATATTAGAGACTTGCGAGCTCAAGGATGATGAGATAGTACAAGCCTGCCTTTTAGCTAAGGAAGCGGGTGCTGATTTTGTCAAAACATCTACTGGATTGTACAAAGGAGCTAAAGTAAAAGATGTCAGGCTTATGCATAAGACCGTGCCGGATCTGGGTGTCAAAGCTTCTGGCGGGATAAAAGACTGGAAAAAAGCGGAACGGCTTATAAAAGCAGGAGCTACCAGGCTAGGCACAAGCTCAGGGGTAAACATACTGTCGGAGTATATGAAACTAGCTGAGCCAAAACGCGAGTATCATCCGAATCCTGTAGAGCCAGCTAAGACAGACAAGTACTAGCCCTTTTTTTAAAAACAAATAATTTTTTATAGTGATTAGTTCTTTAAAATATTAACAAAAATAAACGATTGATTGAGAAATGACCGAACAAAAACAGATATACAAGTGTAACGTTTGCGGTAACACTGTAGAGGTTCTACACGCAGGAGCCGGGCAGTTAATCTGCTGCGGGCAGCCTATGGACTGGCTTAAAGAAAAAACCAAAGAGTTAGGCAAAGAGAAACACGTTCCGGTAATAACCCGAACACCGACAGGGACAAAAGTGGCAGTAGGAGCGGTCCCGCACCCTATGGAACAAGAGCACTACATAAGCTGGATAGAACTCATAGCCGATGGTCAAAGATACTTAACATTCCTAAAACCTGGAGACAAGCCAGAAATAGAGTTCAAAGTAAAAGTTGACAAGGCAGAAGCAAGAATCTACTGCAACATACACGGCCTATGGCAAGGTAAAAAATAAGAGCTAAGAGTTAGTTTTATAAACCTCTTTTTTTTCTATTTTTTTATGAAGAAAATATTTTTCCATACTTGCGAGGACATGCACGAAGTGAAGTCTGATTCTGCGAGGTTAGCGTTCGCTAGCCCACCATACACTAATAACCGCGACGGCAAAACTTTAGACAAGCAGGACTATCTAAGCTTCATAATGAAGACCTATTCTGAAATATTCAGAACATTAACGCCTGGGGGCGTATTAGTGTCCTTAAACACGGACTTAAGGGACCATGCAAGCTACAACAAAGGAGAAACCAAGTATGAAGGCACGGTATGGCATAAGCACCACTCCATAAGGGAGGTCTGCGATGGCATAGGCTACAAATGCTTTGACCATAAGATATGGGTTAAGTCTTTCGAGCAAAACCTTTACAGGTACAACTTCTCGCACATAATGCTCTACTCAAAGCCTGGAGGGAAGATTTTAAGACCTCACAGTCCAAAACACGCTGACGGTTTCGGCACAGACGTCTGGCACTTGCAGGATTCTATGATGAGGAAGGATTCTAAAGGGTTCTTATTCAGAGATGCTATACATCCAGAAATCCTGAGGAGATGCATCGACGAGTTCACCAAAGAAGGAGACCTGGTCGTTTCGCCGTTCGCAGGATCTGGAACAGTACTTGCCGTGGCTGAAGAAATGGGAAGGGACTGGGCTGGCTATGAGGTTAACAAGAAGCTAGAAACGCTCATAAAAGAGAGCATTTACGGACCAAAGCCCAAGATTTATTCTGAAAAAAAATAAGAATCAAAGCATTTAAAAACTTCTCAGAAGCAATACAGATTATGAATCGTTAAAATGAGTTCTTAACTTGTTTTTCCGATTAACAGGAGATGATCAATAATGGCTATAAAAAAAGGAGATAAAGTAAAAGTCTGGTACGAAGGCAAACTCGAAAACGGGGCGGTTTTTGACAGTTCAGAACGTCATAGTAAACCTTTAGAGATTGAGGTCGGAAAAAGTCAAGTTATAAAGGGATTCGAAGAAGCGCTGATAGGCATGGAGAAAGACCAAGAGAAAGAAGTGACTATCAAGCCTAAAGATGCCTATGGCCCGTATAATCCTAAACTTTTGAAAAAAATCCTTAAAAAACAGATCCCTCCTGACAAGAATGCAAGGCCGGGAGTAATAGTCGGATTAATGACTCAGGACGGCAGGAAAATACTGGCTACGGTCAAGAGCGTAACTGACAAAGAGGTATTCATAGACCTGAACCATCCTCTGACTGGGAAGACTCTGATTTTCAAACTGAAAATCGTTGAGATATCTTCTTAATTTTTTTTGTTAAAAAAAAAGAATCAAAGCGCCGGCTCTATGATCTCATCGATGAGCTTTTTGACGTTTTCTTTGCTATTGTTCGTGGATGGGAATCCTGTAAAGCTTTTAGACTCTTCGAGGTCTATCTCAAAGTTCAGCTTGTCTTGACTTATGGAATAGAACCATCCTTTTTCCTTGTAAAGCATGGCCAGGTATTCCTGCTCAGTTTGTCCAGGCGTGGGTATGAACATCGCTTTCTTGCCAAGCTCCAATAGCTCCATGACTGTAGTGTAGCCCGGCCTTGAAATCACTGTTTTTGCCCTGTTGAGATGGTCTAATTGCGCGAAGCGGTTCATGTTCGAGCGTACCTCCGCGCCTCCGATCCATACGACTTTATCCCTTTCCGGCTCGCCAAGGCTTACTACGACTCTCCCTTTGAGCGCATCAATCTGTTTTAACACTACTTTTTCAAAATTAGTCCTCTGAGGCTCAGGCCCTGAGATAGAGACGAAATAGTCTATGTCTTCTTCAACGTCTTTTTTCTCGACATGGCTGAAGGGCCCTGCATAGTATATCTTGTCATGTTTTGTTAGAAAATTCCTGCGGCTTAGCTCACCGGCTATACTTGAAGTGTCAGGCTCGAAGTCAGGCACTATTATCTTGTCAAACCATTTATAGTACCGCGCGTTGAAAATCTTGCTTAGGATTTCAAAGTGCTTAAAATGCTGCGGGAACTTGAACATTAGCTGGTGAGTGATCAAGAAACTCGGCACTTTGGGGCTGCACATCTCGAACCTGTTGTCGCTTATCACCAAATCATAACCTTTCTTCTCTATGATCTGCGAGGACACTTTCCTCTCTTGTCGTATATGGCTTAGGAGTAGAGGAAGGTTCATGACTATAGTCCCAGAAAAGAACTTATCCGTCGTGTAAGGGATAGGATAAGGCGGAAGCTCGATATGGTTCAGCTCAGGAAATTCTTTTTCAAGAAACACCTTTGGGCTTCCATGATTAGCTATGTCTACTTCGTATCCTCGTTTCAGAAGCTCGTTGATTATGGGGATATCTCTCGTCGCATGGCCAAGACCCCAGTCAAAAGGGCTCACCAGTATTTTTTTAACCATCAAGATAAAGCTAATTCTGCTGTATTTTTAATATTTTCGTAAAAAGATTATTATACTAATCCAGCACTAGAATAAGCATGCAAAAAGAGTTAAGATTCCCAAAAGGATTCTATTGGGGTAGCGCGACGTCAGCCCATCAAGTAGAAGGCAACAACACCAAGAGTGACTGGTGGGACTGGGAGCAGCTGCCTGGGAAGATAAAGAACGGTGAAAAATCAGGCTCAGCATGCGACAGCTACAGCCGTTTCGAAGAGGATTTTAAGATAGCCAAAAGCTTGAAGCAGAACGCTCACCGTTTCTCGATAGAATGGAGCAGGATAGAGCCCAAACAAGGAAAATTCGACAACAAAGAGATAAGGCATTACAAAAAAGTCCTAGAATCATTGCTTGACAAGAAAATAACTCCGTTCGTAACCCTGCACCACTTCACGAACCCGTTATGGTTCAGCAGGCAAGGAGGCTGGGCGAACAAGCGCTCGGTAGACCATTTCGAAAGCTTTGTAGGGAAGATAACACAAGAGCTCGACCCTTACGTCAAGTATTGGATAACGATTAACGAGCCGTGCGTCGGGACATTCTGGGAATACATCGAAGGAAAATACCCTCCAGGGAAGCATAACCCATTACTTGCATTAACAGCATTAAGACATAAGATATTAGCGCATGGTAAGGCTTACCGTAAGATACACTCGGTGTCAGCCCATAATCCTCATGTAGGTTTCGCAAAACAGGTAGTGATATTCAGCCCAGCGAATCACAAATCATTACTAGACAGGAAGCTCGCTAACATTTTTGATTTCATATTCAACGAAGCCTACTTGAAAGCCATGGATGTAGGGATTGTAAGCTTCCCGTTCAGCCTTAACAAGAGGTATGAATACTTGAGAGGTGCTTGGGATTTTATCGGGATAAACTATTACCAACGAGTATTGATCGACGCGAAGATGGTATGGAAAGACTTCATAATGAGGAATATTACTATAAAGGGCAAAGAGAGGTTCGAAGTTGAAGGTGCACAGTTTTATCCGCCAGGGATTTACGATGCTATGATACGGCTGAAAAAGTATAATAAACCCGTTTACATAACAGAGAACGGCTTGCCTACAAATAACGAGGAAGATCGTATAAAGTTTTTGAAAGATAACCTGAAAAACCTGCATAAGGCGATAAGCCAAGGCGTTGACATAAGAGGGTACTTCTACTGGTCATTAATCGACAACTTCGAATGGTTCCTAGGATTCGAGCCAAAGTTCGGCCTTGTAAGCGTAGACCTGAAGACCCAAAAAAGGGCTCTGAAGAAGAGCGCTTACGCCTACAAGAAAATCTGCCAGACTAATTCTGTACAAACTTGAAATTTTTTTTCCTTAACCAAAAAGGATATAAACCTAGTGAGTATCCTCAAGAAAATAATGGCAGACCTTGAAAGACGAGTAAGGTGCGTGCTGCACGGAAGCTTCAGGAAAAATTTCGACCTGATAAAAGACGTCTATGACACTTTCACGAACGCAGGCATAGAAGTCATCGCCCCATCGGTTTCTGAGATTGTCGGAGAGACTGACGGCTTCGTCCACTTAGCAAATGACCAAAGCAAAGACCCGAGAGTAGCCGAGCTATTATACCTTAAAAAACTCTCAGAACTAGGCCCAGAGGGGTTCAGCTACTACATAAACCCTAACGGCAGGTTAGGCGTAAGCGCTTCTTATGAGCTTGCCATAGACCAGCTGACGAACACGAGATGCATCCTCATGGAAAAGCTGGCAGACCATCCCGCTTACATACATGGAAATTCTGTCTGGAAGCCGAAAGAGCTCGCAAGCTACGTATTAGAAAACGGGCATTATCCTCCGCCAGTAATACTGCCTAATGAAGCATACATACATAACATGCTTCAAGATTTTATCCTTCACGGCTCAATCATAGCAGTAGGCTCGATGGTAGTGGACTACAGCAGTAAGAAATACAAAAAAGGACAAGAAAGGGAGATACTGTTAGTAAAGACTCACAAGTGGGGAGATAGGTTTTCTATAGTCGGTGGGAAAGTAAAGAGGAACGAACGGCTTGCAGAAGCCTTAAAAAGAGAGGTTTCTGAAGAAACAGGGCTGGACTGCAAGATAGAAGAAAGCATATGCACATTTGATGAGATAAAGAGTTCTGGATATTTTCAGCAAGGAATGCATAGAGTGTTCACAGATAACGTAGTAAAAGTAGCTAAGAGAAAAGTAGTACTAAATGAAGAGGCTGAACAGCACATCTGGATTCCGCCGACAGCAGCTTTAAAAGAGCTTGATATCGAACCTAACGCTAAGATAACATTACAGCTTTACATTGATAAACATAAGAGACTGGCGTAAAAATACGCTCTCTTTAGAAACTTTTTTAAACATTGTAAAACCAGAATGTTCTATGCGCGGTTAGGCAGATGCAGGGGTAAACATCAAACTTAACTGTTTGTGTTCCTTAGAGCAAAGCCTGGCCAAATGCGCAGGATAGGAAAAACCATTCCTATGCGGAACTTAAGTCAGGCGGGACAAACAAGCTTGAGCTTGTTAACAATCCTACTTTAGGACATCCTGTCCCTTAGTGGGTTCGAGATCAAAGACAAACTTTGTCCTTGACGAAAAGGTTCAAATCCCTTCCCCTGCATCATTTTTTATAATTCTAGAAGAACAGCAAGCATTCATGAGTTACCGAACCATCTTTCAAACGCTTCGTCAACATTCATAACGCGTGGATGTATAGACCTATCCAGCTCATGGTCCGCGTCTTCCTGGATTTTTATAAGCGGTAAGTCTTCCGGATGTTTTTCTAAACATTCACTGCACCATTCGCTGCAATCCTTCCATTCTTTCAAGAACCATAATGCTGCTGCTTTCCACTGTAGAAGCTTTAGGTTATCAGGGTATTTCTCAAGGGATTCATCGCAGCATTTAAGGCAATCGTTAAACGATTTAGTCCGATATGCTGATTCAACTCTGAACATGATAAAGTCTATATCTTTCGGATATTTTTTGAGGCATTCAGCAGACCAGTCAAATAGATCCCTATAATTCTTGCAAGGGACGATATCCGCTGGTTATGGCTTGTCTCACTGATGATAGTTTTCCAATACGTGACCGACCTTTTTGACGGCGCTGTCGGAAGATACAGGAATACAGGCCTTGTCAAGTGGGGATATTACATGGACCACTTCTTAGACTACATATTCCTTTGCTCTGTGCTCATAGCATACATGTTCCTCGTTCCGGATAACATGAAATGGATACAGTTCTTCATCTTGGCATTGTTCGGAGCGTTCATGGTCAACTCTTACCTCTCTTTCGCATCGACCAACGAGTTCAAGATAGAGTACCTGAAAATCGGCCCTACAGAAGTACGCCTGGGATTTATCATTGCCAACACGTTATGGATAGTCTTTGGGCATACTTACCTTAAATGGAGCCTGCCTTTCGTGCTAGTGGCTTCTATACTAGGCTTGACGTTCACAGTCTACAGGACTCAGAAGCATATATGGTCTATTGATATGGAAGAGGAAAAAAAAGTAACTCTTTTACGAAACTATAGACGGATTAGGCTTTAGGGACATCCTCTGGGAAGCGTGAATTTTGAGGTTATAGCCTTTCTTTTACGTTCTTTATGTTTTTCTGTCGTAGGTTTGAGAAATAGAAAAATTTTTCTGCTTATTTTGCTGTTATAATGCGTATAGAGGGAGTTTGAGGGGTTCCTGCCCTTTTGAGTTGTAAAAAGGAGGAACCCAAAATGAAATCTGAAAAGAAGAAGGAGTTGAAGTTAATAAAATTTCTGAAACTGTTGTTCAAGCTTTTGGAGCTTATCGAGTTCCCAAAATATTCCAGCAAGTTTAGCAAGAAGACTTTTGATAACTGGCAGCTTTTCGCTTTGCTGGTTTTGAGGCAAAAATCTAGGAAGAGTTATGATGATTTTGTCGAAGAGTGGTTACCTTGTTGCACAGTTATCCTTGATTTTTTGAAGCTTGACAGGGTCCCTTCAAGTAGTTGTTTGAAAAAGTTTGCTAAACGTCTCAAAGCAAGCTGGGCGCATTCAATTTTCGGAGAAATTCCCGAACTTGCAAGTCTTAAAGATTTGATTGTGGGAATAGACGGGACGACTAACAGCACGAAGTACGGGAGCAGGCACTACTATCTCAGGGTAGGCATAAAAGTGAAAAAGAAAGACAGTGTCAAATGGGTCAGCGTCGTCGACTTGATACACCAGCTGATCCTTGTGATGAAAATCCGGAAAAAAGCAAGACATGACAACGTAGATTTCAAGCCATCCATGAGAAAAGCCAGGAAAGCGACTACGATAAAAAGAGGCGTGGGCGACAAAGGATTCGACGCTGAAAAAAACTATGAGCTGTTCGAAGAAGAAATAGGGGGTGAGTTTATCGCACCACCAAAAAATAAAGACGTCCCGATATGGAAGACAAAAGGACAGCACAGAAAAGACATGAAAAAATACTTCCCAAAAACAAAATACTCGCCAAGAAGCAAAAACGAGACAGTAATCAGCGTAATCAAAAGAAAAATGGGGGACGCGCTGTATTCAGTCAAGTTCCACATGAGAAAAATAGAACTCCTCATGCGAGCCGTAGCATACGACATCGACCGACTAATCAAGCTAGGGGTGGAAATATGACCGAATTTTTCACAAAAAACGATGACCACCA